>JAFVCI010000053.1 GCA_017479315.1 Opitutales bacterium
ATCCTCTCAGACCGGCTACCCGTCTTAGCCTTGGTGGTCTTTCACACCGCCAACAAGCTGATAGGCCGCAAGCCCCTCCTTAAGCGCCATCACAAACCTTTCAAGCCTCTTCCATGCGGAAGAATTTAATATCGGGCATTATCTCAATTTTCATCAAGCTATTCCCGTCTTAAGGGCAGGTTACTTACGTGTTACGCACCCGTTTGCCGCTTTCCGGTACCCGAAGGCACCTTCTCGCTCGACTTGCATGTCTTAGCCACGTCGCCAGCGTTCACTGTGAGCCAGGATCAAACTCTCCGTACAAAATTATCGCTAACATCGTACAGAGCTTTCCTTGCTCTTGTTTACGTTATTTAATTACTCAGTTTTTTCTGAGGGTTATCCTTTTTTAAAAAAGGACTTCCTTAAAAGTTTATTCGGTTTTCCCGAACAATGCACAAAGTAAATTTCAAAGAACGACATTGTTATTTGACCGTTTTTCTTTTCATCCGTCAAGCGGTTTCTTTCAACCCTTAACTCCGAAAAACTTTCAAAGTAACAACACTTTTATGTGAAAACATTACCACAATGGCGTCAAGCGCTTTTTTTAAAAAAAATTAAAAAAATTTTAACTTTTATAAAAATTCGACCGTCGGACGGGTCGCGGCAACGTTCAGCCGACGCAGGTTTTTTCGCTGCTGAGGCGATAAAGAACGCAAAATCGAACGCAGTTTCACCAACGCCGCCTCGGGTTGTTCGATCGGAAACACAAGCGTCCAAGTGCCGCCGATGTCGAATTCGATGCTTTGCCATTTTCTTTCCAAAAACGGGTCATAATGTCTCAACGAAAGCCCGCGAACGGCTTGAAATACATCGGGCGCATTGAAATTTAAAAACTGCAACAGCCGAAAAACGCTCCGAAAACCGACGATTTTCCCGTCCTTCATCAGCGTTTTCGGAACGTCGGACAACGTCGGATACGTTGCGAGTTGTTGCCTGCCGTATTGAAGCGGTTCAAAAATCACGCCCTCCTCCGAAACCAACCCGATGCTTCGGCGGTTGTTTTTGGATAAAAGAACCTTCGCGCACGGTTGATGTTCTTCTACTCGAATGCGCAAAGCGTTCGGGAATTCGCGCGCGATGTGAACCGATTTAACCTGCCTTTGTTGCAAACAACGCCGTTGCAGAGCATTTAAATCAATCGTCATCAGACCTTCGCCGAACGGCACTTTGATGTTCGTAAGGAACCAATTTTTCTGCAAAACGCCGTTTGTTGAGAAAAGAACCTGCTCCAACGGCTGAATAATCTCTGTTTTTTCAATCGTCCGCCACAAACCAAAGCCGATGCCCGCAATAAGGCCGATGATCACTCCCGTGCGCAACAACACCTTTCGCGCGCGTTGCCATGTCCAACGCGGCTTTTGTTGCAAACTTTTCCAGGAAGGATCGTGCTTTTTCTTCAAGAATGTTCGTTCCTACGTTTTTTTAAAATCTAATCCCAATAAAGGTTTTTTTAAAGAAAAGGCATGTCGCCATTCCAAATCGCGAGTAACAACGAAACGCCCGATTTTCACGAAAAAAACTTTCCGCTTCGTTCACAGGTACCATCCACCAATCGCCTCAATAAGGCTTCAAACGAAATTCCGATGCAAACGGCAGATTTCGGCAACAGGCTCTGCGTCGTCATGCCGGGGATGGTGTTCATTTCCAAGAACCACACATTCCCGTCGGTATCCATAATGAAATCCGCGCGAACGAAATCCCGACAGGCGGCCGCCTTGAAGAAAATTTCGGCAATCCGTCGCACCTGTTCCTCAACCGCTTCTTCAAGCGACGCCGGGAAAAAATAATCGCAGGCACCCTCCGTGTACTTGTTGTGATAATCGTAAAAGCCCTCTTTCGGACAAATTTCGCCGATACCGAGTGCTTTCCCGTGCAGCAAACCAACCGTCAGTTCACGACCGCGCACGTACGGCTCAATCATCCAATGCCCCTCTTTTACATCCGCCCAAGCCACACATAAAGCATCGAAATTTTCACACAGATGCACGCCGATGCTGCTGCCTTTGTCGGTCGGTTTCAGGACAAATGCCTTGGTTTTCAGCGTTTTTTCAAGCATTTCTCTGTTTAAAGCCTGCCCGATCGTTAATTCAATCGCCGGCAACACGGATATGCCGTTCTCCGCGGCTAAATATTTGCTCCGAATTTTATCCATGCACAGCGCGCTTGCTTTCGCATCACTGCCGACATAGGTAAAATTTCTTTCTTCCAGCAACGCCTGCAACTGCCCGTCTTCGCCAAAATCCCCGTGGATCAGCGGAAAAATCAAATCCGTTTCGGGATTCAACTCCGTCGGCAGTACATTGACATCCACTCGCAACAATCGTGTCGGATACATCTTTTTTAACGCTTCAAACACGGGTTCCGCCGAATGGAGTGAAACTTCGCGCTCACCGCTCTGACCGCCACACAAAATAACAATTTTCTCAAAATGCTTCATAAAAACTCACAAAAACTCCTCCCAATGCCGCCCTAAAATTCGAACTTCCGGTTCCAGCCAAACGCCACTTCGTTCATACACCGCCGTTCGCAGGGATTTTACCAAACGAATGACATCTTCAAACCGACCGTTGCCGTTATTAATGATAAAATTCGCATGTTGTTCGGAAACAAAAATCTCCCCTACTCTTTTTCCTTTTACTCCGCATTGATCCAACAGTTGTCCTGCCGAACAGGATGGAGGGTTTTTGAAAAAACAACCGAGCGTCTTTCCTTTCGGCTGAGAACCTTCGCGCTTCTTCCGCAATTCCGCACGACGCTGACGAACCGCATCCGTCGTTGAACGATACCCTTTCAAAAGTACCGACACAACCACGCTGTTTTGAAATGTTTCGCAACAGCGATAGCCGTAGTTTAATTCCGAATGCGCGGTAACACGCACCGTACCGTCTGCATCGATCCAAATGACCTGCTCGACGGTATCCAAAATCCCCTGCCCGCCTGTTCCGGCGTTCATCGCCAACGCCCCGCCGACGGTTCCCGGGATACCGTCCAAAAACTCAAAACCGCCGACCGCATACGCCTCCGCCGCATCCAAAAACGCCTGCATGCACGTCCCGCAACCGACATAAACATAAAGAGCTTTCGAGGTTTCGGTGACCGCCTGCGAGGGAGGAACTTCCCAAAAATTTACAATCTCTCCCTTGGAAGTATTCGGGTCTATCGCTTTTATTCCGAATGTGCAAAAATCCCAACATCCTGCATTCATTCGCACCACAACGCCGTCAATGCGATTTTCGGGAATAAGCACGTTCGAACCGCCGCCCAACGGCAGAACCTTCAAACCGATCCGACGACATTCGCGCAATAAGGTTTGCAATTCATGCAGATTTTTCGGTTCGCAGGCAAACAACGCCGAACCGCCGATGCCCATGAGGGAAGAATTTCGAAGCGATACATCTGTTTTCAGCGTCACACCGAACGTTTCAAAAAAAGCCTTAACCGCCTGCGTCCATTGCTCCACCCACCGACGCGCGTACTTATCAATTTTCCCGGCTCCGACAAACGCAAGCGTCGTCGGATGTGTGCACGCAACATAATCTTCGAGCTTCAGTTGCTCCGACGGCTGTGCGTTCGGAAGCGCGTCCAAAAGCGTTTTCTCATTGCAACCCACCGCCTCAAACGCCTCATACAGCGGATGAATAAACACTTGCGGGCAACGTTTCAGCTCGCGCACAAAGCTATCAAAGTAGCACTTTAAACGGGACGCGCGATGCGGCTCAAAAACAACCGCCAAAGATGATTTTTCTTTCTCCAACACCCGCAACAGTTCCTTCAATTCGTTCGGATGATGGGCGTAATCCGACAAAACTTTCAAATGTCGCGTTTGTAGCAAAACCTCCTGTCGCCGTTTGACGCCCGGAAAAGAAGTGACATCCGATGCGGTCACCGTCTGCCCCGTCAGATAACGAAACGCAACGCCCGCCGCCGCCGCATCAAACTCCAAAAATGTCGACGCGGGCGGAATACGAAGCCGTTCGGTATGAAATTGCGGAAAATTTTCGTTGGAAATCACGCATTTCTTCGTCCGCAATGCCAAATTTTCAAATACCTTTCGGTACGCTTCCGCGGTCGGATAACGGCGCGGATGATCCCAATCGGTATTCAAAATAACGGTTACGTCGGGCGAAAAATCCTCAATCGTGCCGTCGCTTTCGTCCAATTCCAACAGCGTCCAAACATTTTCATACTTCCCGCAACCGACTTCGTATGCATTGCCTCGGAATTCCGCACCGCCAAGGTAATTGAGGGGGATATCGTTTTGTTTAAAAAAATGTATCAAATACGCAGTGGTCGTCGATTTCCCGTGACTGCCGCAAACGACACATAAACGTTCGTTTTTTAGGAGTTTCGCGACGAATGCACCGCGCGGCGTACACGGGCAAACCGCCGAAGCCGCTTTCTGCAACGCATTGCTTTCATCGACGGCGGACGAATAAACGCACACGTCGCAACCATTCGGAACCGCTTTCTGCCAACGTATAAAGGATAATTGTTTTTTGCGTTCCTCCGTCGCAAAATCATCCCAACCGAAGACCGCATAGCCTTTATCGACGAGAAACCGTGCCAGCGGTGCCATTCCCATCCCGCCGACACCCAGCAAATACACACACGGCGGTTTATCGGTTTCCACAAATTTATTATATAATTTTCATTGCGGAACATTCACGCCTTTTTTATTAAAACCTCTGTATATTTTGGGAACAGAAAACTGCGGTTGCTGGTAACGAAAAGGCAACACCAACCTTTAAGTAAAAAGCAAGCCCTACCCCAGCACCTTTGCTACGCCGGCACCGATATCCGTGATGTTCTGCGCAATTTCGACGCCCGCCGATTGCAAAGCTTGAATGTTCGAAAGCGCCGTACCGGTATTACCCGCAATCATCGCACCGGCATGTCCCATGCGTTTGCCTTCGGGCGTACGACGGCCGGCAATATAGCCAATCACGGGCTTTTGGATGTGCTGCCGAATAAATTCTGCCGCAACTTCCTCCGCGTTTCCGCCGATTTCTCCGATTAAAACAATCGCTTTTGTCTGCGGATCGTCGTTAAAAGCCTTCAAAACATCCACATAGGATGTTCCGACAACGGGGTCACCGCCGATACCAACACACGTCGACTGCCCGTAACCCATCGATGTCAGTTGATAAATCGCTTCAAACAGCAACGTTCCCGAGCGCGAAACAATCCCGACGGAACCTTCTTTACAAATTTCGTTCGGGATAATCCCGACTTTACATTTGCCGGGCGCGATTAACCCCGGACCGTTGGGACCGATAAGGCGCGTTCTGCTTCCCGACAAAGTGCGATGAATACGCAACATATCGTGAACGGGCAGTCCTTCCGTAAGGCAAACAACCAACGGAATTTCCGCATCGATCGCCTCCAAAATCGCATCCGTTGCGTGCGGTGCCGGTACCGCAATAAACGAAACGTCGGGATGAACGGCGGCACAAGCTTCGGCGACCGTATTAAAGACGGGAATGTTGCCGTGAACAACTTCGCCGCCTTTGCCGGGCGTAACACCGCCGACGATGCGTGTTCCGTACGCCAGACAGCTCGCCGAATGCATCATCCCGGCATGCCCCGTAATTCCCTGTACAAGAACGCGCGACGTTTGATCAATCCAAATACTCATAAGACCGCTTTCGTTTTTCGAACGATCGTTTCCGCCGCCTGCGTTAAATCTCCCGTGGCAAAAATCGGCAAACCGCTCCGTTGCAACAACGCCAAACCTTCGTTTTTACGGTTCCCCATGAGACGCATCACGCACGGCACGCGAAGCGCAACCGTTTCCGTCACCGAAATCAGTCCCTGCACCACGCGGTCGCATGGCAACGTACCTCCGAAAATGTTAACAAACACGCCGCGGGTTTTCGGATGTTTCAGCAGAATACACAGGGCGGTCTCGATTTGTTCCGCGGAAGCCGTATCACCGATATCCAAAAAATTTGCCGCCTTTCCGCCCAAGGCATCCAATAAATCGAGGGTTGCCATTCCCAACCCCGCGCCGTTCGCCAGACACGCGATGTCGCCGTCCAACGCCACGTAGTTGTGAATGCCGACGGCTTTCGCTTCCGACTCCGTCGGATTGACTTCGTTCGGATCGTCGAAGGAGGCAAAATTATTCTGTCGAAAGCGCGCATTGTCGTCCAACTGCATTTTACAGTCCAACGCCGACAAATGCCCGTCCTGCGTCAAAACCAAGGGATTGATTTCAATGAGGCATGCATCGGAGGCGACAAACGCACGGTAAAGATTGAGCAACAACTCGATGCATTCGTTAAACGCACCGCCGCTCAGTTGAAACAAACACGCCACCCGACGCGCCTGAAAGGGTTGCAAGCCTAAAAGCGGATCAACGGGAAACGTTAAAACCTTTTCGGGAGTTTCTTTTGCAACCGTTTCGACGTCGCAACCGCCGCTGTCGGACGCCATCAACACGGGACATTGACGATCGCGGTCGATGAGAAGGGAGAGGTAAAATTCGCGCGCAACGGCAACGGTTTCCGTCACATAAACTTTATGAACAACCTTCCCTTCGGCACCCGTCTGGTTCGTCACCAGCGTCTTGCCGAACATAGCCGCGACGACTTCGGCGGCACATTCGGTTTCAACCAGCCGCACGCCCGAGGTACCGCTCTCCTTAAAATGCCCCTTCCCGCGACCGCCGGCATGAATTTGAGCTTTTACAACAACCTTTGAATGGTTTTCGAACGCCCGCAAAACCGTCGCAATCGCAGAGGATGTATTTTCTCCGATGCAAACCCCAAACGGAACGGGTATATGAAAGGATTTTAAGAGCTCTTTTGCCTGATACTCGTGTACGTTCATCCTAATCGTATTGTCGGCGCAGGCTCGCGGACAAAATACCCAAACTTTCGCGGTACTTGGTCACCGTTCGTCGGGCAACATTCACCTGCTCCTTCGCCAGCAACGTCGCGATTTGTTGATCGCTCAGCGGACGGTATCGATCCTCGTCCTCCACAATCCGCTTAATGCGTTGCCTGACAACACTGTTAGAAATACGGCTCCCGGAAGCATTCCGCAAGCCTTTTGTAAAAAAGTACTTAAACGCAAACACCCCGAACGGCGTCTCGACATACTTGTTGGCGGTCGCACGGCTGACGGTGGTTTCGTGGATGCCCAAATCGTCCGCCAGCATCTGCATGGTTAAAGGCTTCAAATGCGCCGCGCCGTGTTCGAAAAAACCCGTCTGCCGTTGTAACAGTGCACGCGCAATATCCGCTATCGTTTTTTGCCGTTGCAAAATCGCATGAATAAAAAACTTCCCGGCGCGCATTTTGAGGCGTAAATACGAACGCTCGGAAGGCTTCAGGTTTTTCGCCAGCAACAGTTTGCAATCGCTCCCGATGCGCAAATTCGGGATGTATTGACGGTTGAGTTCCACCGCCCATTCGTTGAATTGATTTTTATAAATTTTTACGTCGGGAATAATGGTATGCGTCGGTTTGGACGCAAACGCACTGCCGGGTGCGGGATTGAGCGTCGCAATATCGTTGCGAACGGCGCTTTGGATATCTTTAACCGTCACTGAACATGCTTCCGCAATTTCAACCCACTTATTGCGAAGCAAAGCATTGTAATGTTCCGATAAAATCTTAAATGCCAATGATTGTTCTTTATTTTGATGCTTCAACTGCACCAATAAGCTCGAAACCGTATCCCGACATCCGACACCGATCGGATCCAGATTTTGAACAACCGCCAACGCCGCCGTTACCTGCTTCGGATC
The DNA here is from genome assembly GCA_017479315.1 of Opitutales bacterium. Lineage (GTDB taxonomy): Bacteria > Verrucomicrobiota > Verrucomicrobiia > Opitutales > UBA9783 > UBA3222. The sequence continues at coordinate 7,796 of JAFVCI010000053.1, forward strand.
GGACGCGGTTTGTCGCGCCAATTCCTCTTCGGACAACTCCAAAAAACCTTTTTCGTTCAGACTGCCGATAATAAATTCGACGATTATCCGCAATTTCTTCGGCAAGTCCATGCAACCGATCTGTTCCGACAAATGCTCCTGCAAGGTCTCCTCCGATGTCAGCGACGCCATCATGAAGTCATGATGTTTTACGGCTTCGGCGCGGTCGGTGTTATGTTCGAAACCGCCGCCGTACGTCTCAAACACCTCGCGACGACTTTCGTTCGCTTCCGACGGCACTTCCTCTAAAGCGGGATTGGTCGACATTTCCTCGCGGATCATCTCGCGCAAATCCAACGCCGACACCTGTAAAATTTTCAACGACTGCCGCAGCTGCGGTGCCAAAACCTGCGCC
>JAFVCI010000006.1 GCA_017479315.1 Opitutales bacterium
CCTTCGAATTTTGCCAGTCGAAATTGTTCTGGCTCAACGTAATTCCGAAATTAAACTTGCTCACGTTATCAAAACCGCCCGTAAAAGCAATGCTTCCGGTTTTGTTTTCCTCAACCGCCACCTTCAAATCCTTTTCGCCGGGGCGATCGCAATCCTCGGGGATGAGCGCGACCGACTTAAAAAAGCCGGTATTTTGCAGACGCGCCTCCGCACGCCGCATGCGCGCCAAATCCATAATATCCCCGGGTGCCATGTTCAGCTCCCGAAGAATAACCTTTGATTTCGTATGGGAGTTGCCCGTCAAATAAATGGAGTGAATGCGATACAACTGCCCGCGCTGCACCGTAAAATGCACATCCATCCGATGATCGCCGACAAAGGTGCGTTTCACCTGAACATCCGCAGCGGCATACCCTTTACAACCGTAAAATTCGCGAATAAATTCGCAGGCGTTTTCGATCGCAACGGGCGACGCCGCAGTGCCTTCCCGCAAACCGATCCACGCCTGCAACAATTCATTGTCGTTCGGTTGGTCGGAAGATACGGTCGTGTTGTTGATCCGATAACATTCGCCTTCGTCGATGCAAAAAATGACATTCCAATGTTCTTCATTGATCGTCCACGCCTTTTTTGCACGCTCCAAAATCACGTCATCGCGGTCGATTTTAACATCCAAATACCCGGCATTGATGTAAAAATTACGCAACGTTTCGATATCCTCCTGCAATTTTTCTTCTTCGATGCGTCCCGATTTCGAAAAAAACGAAAATAAATTCCAGGATTTCGTCTGCAACAAATCCTTCAGTTCGCTCTGTTTGAACGCCGTCACGCCCTCAAATGATACACTTCGGATTTTGTGCCGTCGTCCCTCTTTCACGAAAACGCAAATTTCTTCGTAGCCTTCTTGGCTCGGCTCCGACCCAATCTCGACTTCCGCATCGAAAAAGCCCTTCGCATGGTACACATCCAGCAACCGCATGCGATCCGCCCGCAACCGCTGCTCGTTGAGCGGCTGATGCACGCGACTCTTCATCTCCGCAATCAATTCCTTGTCCTTAAAAAACTTAACGCCTTTAAAATAAAAACCGGAAACTTTCGGGCATACATCCAAGATCAAATGCAAATCGAACGTCCCTTCGCCCGTTTTTCGGAGGCTCCAATCGCAATTTTTCACCCAACCGCTTTCGTACAATCGCTTAATGGAAGCATGAATGTTTCTCTTTGAGACCGCATCGCCTTCCTTAAAATTCAACAACGATCGAACATACGCCTCCGAAATGCTTTCCGTTTGTCTGCGCGTAATTTTAAGCACCCCCAAACGCCACGTTCCGTTATCCAAAAAATCAAACTTCTTATCCTCCGCCAACGCGCGCTGAAGGCTGTCCGAAACCCTCTTATCGTCGTCCGAAACATCTGCCTTGGTTGCCGAATGATTTTGCGACTCTCCATCGTTATCGCCTGAAACCACCTTCGTGCCCGAGTTTGAAATTCGATCCTCTGATAATACCCTTTGGGCGCGCGCCTCTTCACCGTTCCCATCCGAAACCGTTTCAACGACCGCCGTGACCGAACCACCCCGCACTTTATCCTCCGCATTCGCCGAGACCGCTTCGACGTTTGCGATAAAACCGCCACAGAGTACAAATACCAAAAAAACAATCCGTTTCATGATCGTTCCGCCGTAAAACTTTCAAACCGCGTGTACGGCTTCAAATACGTCAATTTCACCGTTCCGACCGGACCGTTGCGCTGTTTCCCGATGATTAAATCCCGCACCACCGCGTCCATGGTTACATCTTCAGGTGCATCCGTATTGTCTTCCGAAGATTTGAAACTTTCGTACGATTTCGAAAGCATCAGCACCAAATCGGCATCCTGCTCGATCGAACCGGATTCGCGCAAGTCCGACAGGCGCGGCTGTCGGTGCTCCTTCTCGGATTCGCGGTTCAGTTGGCTGAGCACAATTACCGGCACATTCAATTCTTTTGCCATTCCCTTGACGCCGCGGGAAATCTCCGCAATCTGCTGCTCGCGCGGCAATTTGGGATCCGTTCCGGACAACAACTGTAAATAGTCAATAATCACCAATCCCAACGCCTGTTGCGCATGCAAGCGACGCGCCTTCGACCTCATTTCCAGGATGGTAAGGTTGCTCGATTCGTCAATCCAAAACGGCACTTTCTTAAAAACATCCTCCTGTTTTGCCAATCGCTCCTGTGTGCCGCGATCCCGCAGGTATCCGGCACGCAACTTCGTCATATTCACGCGCCCGTGACTGCAAATCATACGCATCGCCAGCTGTTCCGCGCTCATTTCGAGGCTGAAAAACAACGTCGGAACGGGATTTTTATTCAACACGGCGGCTTCGGCAATGTTCAGCGCCAGTGCGGTTTTACCCATGGAAGGACGCGCCGCCAAACCAATCATTTCGGAACCGTGGAAACCGTTGGTCAACACATCCAAATCGTGAAAGCCGCTCGGAACACCGTTAATTTCACCAGGATGCGTCAATAAAGTTTGGATCGCCGTCGACGCCTGCGACAACGGAACCTGAAACGGCACGGCGGAATCTACCGCGCGATCGCGGTTGATTTCCAACACACGCCCTTCCACATTGCCCAAAAACTGGTCAATGTCATTGACGCCGCGGTAGGCATCTTCCAACCCCGAAAGGAAGAAATGCACCAAATTGCGGGTAATTTCCAGATTTTTAACCGCCTGCGCATAAAACTGAAACCCTGCCGGCGATTCGATGCGATCGATGAAGGCGTTCAAATAGGCGTAATCCCCTACCCGCTCCAAATTCCCGTCGACGCGCAACTGTTCCCCGACGGTAAGAGTATTGACAGGCTTACCCGACTTGAATAAGTCTAAACAGACCTTAAAAATCTCTTGGTGCGCAGGAATATAAAAGGATTGCGGCGACAGCTTTAACTCCAAACACCCCGAAACGCTTTCCTGCCCGCCTTCCAGCATGCACGCCGCCAGAACCGCCTGCTCATACCCCTCGCTGTACGGCGGCTCGCGCGACGCCTCGGAACTATTCTTCGGCATTTAAAAACCGAAATTTATTCAATCGGATTTTCGGAAACCACTTCCACCGACAAATCCAACACGACGTCTTTATGCAAACGCACCTGAAACGCGTGACGCCCCAGCGTTTTAATCGGTTGCGATAACCGCAGGCATTCTTTATCCAACGCAATACCTTCGTCGGCGTAACGCTTCAACAAGTCGGTGTTCGAAACCGAACCGAACAACTTCCCGCCTTCGCCCGTTTTGACCGCAATCGTCAAAGAAACCGCCTTAATCTTCTCGGCAAGCGCTTTCGCCTCCTCCAGCTCTTTTGCTTCGCGCATTTCCCGCGCTTTGCACAAAGCCTCTACCTGCTTTTTGTTGGCACGAAACTCGGGAATCGCCCACCCTTTCGGAACCAAAAAATTCCGCGCAAAACCCGCCTTCACGCGAACAACCTTCCCTTCGTCCCCGTGCCCCTTTAACTGCTTCAACAGCAAAACATTTACGTGTGCCATGACCTATGCCTTCTTTATTTCTTCAATAATCGATTTAAAAGGTGCCATACGCTTATCCCGAAACCAACTGCGATGCAACAACCATTTTACAAGATATTCAACCGTATTTCTCAAAGTAACATACTTATTTTTGCAATCCTCCCATGGCGTAAACTTCAAATATTTATAATACTTGTGCACGACATTCCAATACATCCCAGGCAGAAAACGCATAAGTATCTCTGGAAACAACCACGGTTTGTAAGAACAATGATAACAAACCGCCGGATAGACAGTATCACAACTAAACCTTAGACAATAGAAAAAAGAATAATTCAAAACCTTCCAATAGTAATCTTCCAGCAATAAGTACAAAATTCCCTGATCGGGAGAGGTAAAGGAAGGGGCACTTTTTACCACCTCAACCACCCTTTCATAAAAATTCCATTCCCGCATCTTTTTCAGATTCATCAACAACAAACCTGTATGGAAATAAATCTTACCACAAACAGACCCATACTCCATATCCGCTAATTGATCCTCATAAGACTCCAGAGCATCATTTCCTGCCAACAACTTATCTCCGAGGTCGATATCCCAAATCAAACCGACATCACGTACGGCAATAATATCACTATCTAAATACAAAGCCTTATCCAAATGCGGCAAAATTTCGCATGCAGCCAAACGATACATAATCGCC
>JAFVCI010000054.1 GCA_017479315.1 Opitutales bacterium
GAGCCGCCTCTCGGCGGCTCTGGATTAATTTATTGAATGTTTTTTGTTCCTGCTGTTTTTCAGTCGATTTGTTCAAGGAACGCATTTGGAGCATCTTCATACACTACGAATGCGGGATGGTTATCTTCCTGTTCTTCCAATTCTTTCAGGATATCGGCACCTTCTTCATCACTGACGGGAGCGGGAGCCCAATAAACGGGATCGGTAAAATTTCCTTCATCGCGAATATACTCAACTGCTTTTTTCAATTTTCCAATCTCCACAACTGCATTCAAGAGAACGCCGTTCATGTATGCTTCTTCGTCTTGGGAACACAGCCAATCAGCGGTGCATTTGTAGTTTTTTGGGCAGAAAGATGCTATACGACGATCGTACATAGCTAACTTCTCGGTTTCCATTATGAATTTATTGCACGCGTCAATCGTATTGATGTCTCTCGGAGAATTCTCGATAACAAGGTACCGGCAGTAAAGTTGCTGTACTCCCTCCAAATACATCTTTAAAACGTTGTTAACAACCGGGTTTTCTAATCTTTTCACTCCTTCGACTGTTGTAATTTCGTACATTTTATTCACAATCGTCATGCCGTTATGAATGATACCAGCGATTGTTTCGATAAATTCATCGTTGAAAACGAATGAATGTTTGAAATAAAATCCGTATTTATCTTCATCAACAATACCTTTCTGAGCCAAAATGCGACTCTTACGGTGAGCTCTAAACAACCCAAACGGATCCCCTTCTCCGATTACGGACCTTATTATGCGATTTAGAAGCAACGCAGAACGTTTGATCATTTCATTTGAAAATTGAACTCTTCGCTCGTACGGAGGACATTGTTCCTCAAAAAAATACCTGAGATCTCTCTTTAAAGTGGAAAAGGAATATGGTTTATCCATCATTTCTAACGAACAAAAATAAAAAAACCCCCTCCTTTCATTGGTTATCAGATCGCATATCAGATTCGTATCATCCTTCCGGTAGTCTTCCCATGAGTAGTCACCGTCATCCCGAATAACGTTTCGAACCTGCCGATAACACTCTTCCAACCTCCTTTCTACGACGTGTCGTATTTCATTTCGCAAGGATTGCGGAATTGTGAGCTCCGCCCTCCCCGATGACATTCCGATGCCGGCAATCGCCGCACCGACGAACAGTGATTTGGTAATATGATGCACATTCATAATATTATAATGAGAACCGTTTTTTTTTTTTTTGTCAAGTAGTTTTTTGATAAAAATGGGAATTTTTTTAAAAAAATCGGTGTAAATATGTTGAAGAACAATGAGAAAGCGTTTCCATTGCGTAATGAAGGGGAATGAATTTTTGGATATAAAAAACACAGGAATTAAGGGACAACCGCTCTGACCAAAGCTTTCTGCCAAACCAACGAAATTCCTACTTTCGAACGCTTGCTTTGACTTCCTTAACCTCCGGAAGACGGCACGTAGTCCCGCACCAGTTTTTCAAACAGCTCGCCGCGTTCTTCGAAAGATTTGAATTGATCCCAGCTGGTAAATCCCGGACTGAGAACCAAGGTAAAGGCTTTATTGTTCGGCAGATGCTTAAAAACTTTCGGAAGTGTTTCGGCGTGAATAACGTTTGCTTTAAATTCCGATGCTTTTTGCATCAATTCCCGTCCCGTTTCGCCGACGAGGCAGATTGTTTGAACGGGATAACGATTGAGGGTTTGAATAAATCCGTCCAAATCCTCGCCTTTACCGCCGCCGCCCAAAATCCACCATAAATTCGGCAAATCTTTTAGACTCTCCACAGCGGCGCGCACCGCATGTAAATTAGTGCCCTTTGAATCGTTCCAAAAGGAAGCCTCTCCGATACGACGGCAACAGTGCAACCGATGCGGCGGTTGTTGAAATTCTCCCAACGTACGGCAGACGGTTGCTTCGTCGATTTTTAAATGTTGGGCGAAGGTTCGTATCAGTGCGAAGTTTTCGCATTGTCCTTGCGAAAAGCAAAGCGGAAATTGTTGCAACCAATCGTTTAATTCCTCGGCGGGTGATGCAAACACAACCGAGGCGGCAGGGGATGGAATTTCAAAGCTTCGAAAGGCTTTCCCCAAAGAATTTCCGCAAAAACACGTTTTTTTCGTCCGCTCCAACAGGCGATATTTGGCGAAAAAGTAATCTTTCAAATTCCCGTGCCAGTTGAGGTGGTCTGGCGCGAAATTCGTCCAAAGTGTATAGGTCGGATGCAGAAACTTTAAAAATTGCGCCTGGAACGAACTCACTTCGCAGATGTAGATACCATTCGGCGAAAGTTTTTCATCCGCGACGACATCGGACAAAACCCTTCCGTTGTTCCCGACCGATAAAACTTCTTTGTCACTGTTGCGCAACAGTTGCGTTAAAACCTCCGTGACGGACGTTTTGCCGTTGGTTCCGGTGACGGCGATGATGGGATTGTCGAAACAGCTTGTCGCAAAATCCAATTCCGCCACATACGGGATATTCGCCTTTTGAGCTTCCCGCCGCCACGGGTGGTTTGGTGAAAATCCCGGGCTGAAAACACACAGACCGTACCGTTTAAAGTGCGGAGTCTGAGAGTGTTGCTGTTCGTCGATGATTTCGTACGGCAGATGCAATTTTTCACAAAGATGCGCGGCGCCTTTTCCCGATAAACCGTTCCCGAAGATACCGACAAGGGGTTTGTTTTTAAGGAAAGGGCGGAAGGAGGTGTCCATGGAAGCTTTGTATTTTCCGCTTACCGCAACTTCAACGTCATCAGTCCAAAAAGCGCGCACAGGAGCGACACAATCCAAAAGCGGATCACAATTTTCGGTTCGGCGATGCCGGAGAGCTCGAAATGATGATGAATAGGGCTCATTTTGAAGCAACGTTTGTGAAACGTTTTATACGAAAAAACCTGCAAAATAACCGAAAGCGTTTCAACGACAAACACCAGCCCGACGAGAATGAGTGTGAACGCCTGGTGGATCATCAATGCGACGCAACCGATCCAGCCGCCGATTGCCAGCGATCCGGTGTCACCCATGAAAATTTCCGCCGGATAAGCGTTGAACCACAGAAAGGCAATTCCGGCACCGAGAATCGCCAAACACAGAATACTCAGTTCTTCAACGCCGTTCAAATAGGGCAGGTTCAGGTAACGCGCCAGGTGGATATGACCCGTGACGTAGGCAAAAACCGTGTAGGTGAGCAAAACCGGCAGGGTACAGCCGATCGCCAGACCGTCCAGTCCGTCCGTTAAATTAAGCGCATTGCTCGTTCCCGCAATGACCAAAAACCAGAAGATTGCCAAAGCGACGAACGGTATGTTTGTCCAGAGCGGATTTTTTAAAAACGGAATATATAATTGCCGAATGTGCTCCTCAATGCCCGTTGTGTGAAGCAATACCCATAGAACGCAAACCGTTGCGAAGGCTTGCGCCGCCAGTTTCCGCCGACCCGATAAGCCGCGTGTATTTTTGTATTTTAATTTGAGCCCGTCGTCGATTGCGCCAACCAAACCGAGAAATAATCCCGTTAAAAGCGCGCAACAACCGTAGACATTGGGTTTCAGCCACAGCAGGCAAGAAACACAAACGCCCGAAAGGATGGCAATCCCGCCCATGGTGGGGATTGCTTTTTTTTGTTCATGCAGAGCCGCCAAGTCTTTAATGACGGAAGCATCGCGAACGACATCTTTTATTTTCAGGCGTTGCAGGGCGGCGAAGATTTTCGGACCGACAAAAATTCCCCACAGCAGTGCGGTCACGAGTGCCATGCTTCCGCGGAACGTGACGTAGCGAAACAGTCGCAACGGACCGAAAAAGTGTTCCAGCTGATGCAAATAATACAGCACGCTCCTATTTTAAGCGTTTATCGTTTTTGGTGAAAGTAAAAATCCTGCCGGCGAAAAGGCGCGAAAAACATATGAAAGCGAAAAAACAAAACCCGTCGCCGACGCCTCGAAATTCCTCAAACAACCGTGCGGTACGCAACGAAGCCCAAAAACAACTGGTGGCTAGAGTTGGAATCGAACCAACGACACGAGGCTTTTCAGGCCTCTGCTCTACCGACTGCGCTATCTAGCCACGCGTTTCCATGGAAAAAGAGAAATTATATTCGGTCAACATTTTTCGGGTTTTCACGACGACGAAGTTTTCAATTACCGCGAAATCTCTTAGTGCTTTACGGTTGCGTGCGTTTGTCGGCGTTTCAAAATAAATGCATGCCGACTTTGTTTATTCTGGCAGGAGCAACGGCATCCGGGAAAACCGAACTTGCGTTGAATTTTGCGCAGAAAAAAAACTGCGAAATCCTTTCCTGCGACGCATCGGCGTTTTACCGCGGGATGGATATCGGAACCGCCAAACCGACGTCGGAGGAGCAACGAACGGTGCGCCATTGGGGCATCGATATTGCGAAACCGAATGAACCGTTTTCGATTAAGGACTTTGTTGCTTACGCGCAAAACTGCGTTTCGGATGTTACAAAACGCGGCAAAAACGTTCTTGCGGTCGGCGGTTCGGGGTTATATTTGAAGAGCTTTTTGTCGCCGGTGACGGATGATGTGCATCCGATCGCGACCGCACGGGAGGAACTTGCGGCATTGGAAGCAAACAGCGGCATTGAAGCCCTTCGGGAACGATTATTAGAATGCGATCCGTATGCACCAAGATATGTAGAACTTAAAAATCCGCTTAATGTGCGAAAAGCGTTGGAGCGTTGTCTGACAACGGGATTGCCGCTTGCGGAGGTATTGAAAAACTTTCAACAACAGCCGATGCCTTACGCTTCATTGACGAAAGTTACCGTTTGCCTTTGTCGACCGTTGGAAATTCTCAAACTGCGCATTCGCCTGCGTGTACGTAAAATGTTGCAAAACGGTCTTATCGATGAAGTGCGACGATTAAAAGAAGAAGGAAAATTATTGCCGGATACGCCCGCTTCCGCGGCGATCGGTTATCGCGAAACATTGAAATTTCTGCAACAACCGACATCTTTGGAAGATCTTGAACAGGAAATCGTAAGCGATACGTACGGATTGGTGAAAAAACAGCTTACGTGGTTTCGGCACCAAATGGTGTTTGACGGGTATTGGTATGGGTGATTTTCGGGATTTTTGGATGCAAATTTCCCCGGAGACTGCTGCCTGCGAATGCTTTGTTTTGTTTTTGGCAACGTATTATCTTTAAACGGCGGAGGCATTCCAACCCTCAACCCGCATTGCAAATCCCTCCAGAAACCCTTACAATAAATATAGCTTCTGAGGAATTGCATGGTGGCGGAAGAAACAGTCAATCAAATTTTGGAGGAGTTCGGAAAGTCGATCAATTTGTCGGACGTACGGCTCAATAAGGATAAAACCTGCGTTTTGTGCGTAGATGAGGATAAAAATGTACAGGTGACGTACAATGAGGCACAGGAGGCGTTGGATTTTTTCGCGTCCGTCGGCCAAATTCCAGAAAACGAAAAGCATTGTTGCAATGATTTACTGAAGTCCAACAGCGAATGGGCATTGACGAAAGGTGCGGCATTGGCGAAGGGGAGCGATTCGTCGGAGGTGATTTTGGAATACCGTTTGCCGTTGCTAAATTTAACAAAGGAGCTTTTTGAACGCACGTTTGAGCAATTCATCGGATTGGTAACGGTTTGGAAGACGTATTTACGGGAATTGGGACAGGGCAACGTTCCGAAGGTTTTTGCGGTTTTTCAAAAAAATTAAAACATGCATTTCGTTGGGCTTGGCGATCCGACCGTACCGACATTGGGCGTGACGCAATCATCGAGCGGGACTTCCTTTGCCTGTTATGCGCCGAATGCCGCTCGGGCGGAGGTGCGTGTTTTTAAGGGGGAGAAAAATTTTATTTTTCCCTTAAATTTCGCGGAAGGCGGTTTTGGGCATGCGACCGTCGGAAGGAATTTTACGGGTTATGCGTATCTTTTCCGCATTTGGACACCCGAACTTAAAGAGCTTGTCGATCCGTACGCATTTCAACTGAAAACGCCGACTGGTCCTGGGATTATTACGGATTTAAAACCACCTGAGGATGACGGTTTTAAAGCGCCTTCACCGACGGATCTTACCGTCATGGAGGTGCATGCGCGCGATTTGGTCGGATGGACGTCGATACCGAAAAATCAATCCGTCTTCTCGCAATTAAAGAGCTTTTTTTCGCAACCAAACCCGATTGAAGATTTGGGTATCAATGCCGTTGAATTCATGCCGCTGACGGAGTTCGATGCCTCTTCTCCGAACATGTACGCTTGGGGATACATGCCGGCGCATTATTTTGCGTTATCCCATACGTACGGAACGCCGCAGGAATTTCAAACCTTGGTTCAGACGTTGCACGCGCGCGGTTTGGCGGTCATTTTGGATGTTGTTTATAACCATGCGGGGAAAATGAACGATCTGCTTCGGTGGGACGAAAAAGCGTATTTTCGCCACGATATCGACGGAACGCGAACCAACTGCAGCGGTTGCGACAACGATTTGCGCACCGAACATCCGTTTATTCAAAAACTTATCATCGACAGTTTATTGCATTTTTTGAAATTTTACCGCGTCGACGGCTTTCGGTTCGACTTGGCGGAATTGCTCAATGTTGATGTTTTGCGAAAAATTGAAACGCATCTGCGGGCGTACAAAAAAGATGTCATCTTAATCGCTGAACCGTGGAGTTTTCGCGGGCATATCGCGCATCAACTGCGAAACACAACCTGGGCGTGTTGGAACGACCGCTTTCGCGAAAGCGTATATCATTATGTCGAAGGGAACGTTCCCGCGGAAGAATTGGCGTACGTTATGGGCGGTTGCGTTCCCGATCCGTTCGAAAATGCATTTCAATCGGTCAATTACACGGAATCGCACGACGATTACGCCTGGGCGGATCGTTTGAGTGGCGATGCCGAGACGGTGCGTCGAAAAACACATATGATGTTTATGATTTTAATGCTGTCGTCGGGCATTCCGATGATCGCGGAAGGGCAAGATTTTCTGCGTTCCAAGCATCATGCACGGAATACCTACAATCGCGGCGGTTTGAATTTACTGAATTGGGACGTTCTGAAAAAGCACGAAGCGTCGCATCGGTATGTTAAAAATTTGCTGAAACTGCGCGCATCCGACGTCGGGAAATTATTCAAAATTACAAGACCGACAAACACATACAAGCGTTTATTCCGGGCCGACAAAGGTTCCGCGGTCGGCATCTTATTCAATGCCGACGGTTCAAAAGGAAAACAATGGGTACTGCTTACCGTCAATCCGCATGCGTTTAGGGTTAATTTCGATTTCAACAACTTTGATACGCAAAATTTTTATCAACTCGCCGATACAAATCAATTTTTTACCGACAAAACACGCTTTTTGCCTCAGATGCTTTCTTTAGAACCGTTTTCCTGCGCGCTGTTTATCAAAGAAATGTAGTCGATGAAATTCGCTTTTATGCTTCCGACAGACGACCGTCGTCGTTCCAGTCGCCGTACATAAGACCGTTGCGCGTATTTTCAATCAGTTTTTTTAAGCCGTTATGAAAAATCGCATCATATTTTTTGCGCCGTTGAAGCGTATCGATGCGAACGCGTTGATAGAGCGGAGGAAACGTTTGAAAGTTCTTCCAAACAACCGCATCGCTTTGCAGTTCCCTTAAAATGATCGGATCGATTATAAACTTATTCGGATCCATGTCGGGCAAAACCGCACGCCCGGCATCCGTCATGTATTCCAAACGTTCCAACCGACGTACGCGCGCTTTATTCAATTCCGACCAGACACTGTTGTGACGACGCGGCGAAAAACGTTGCACTGTCGTTCCGTTCGGCAGTTTTTTTGTCGTGCTGTCGATCCAACCGAAGCACAGGGCTTCTTCAACCGCATCCAAATAATAAAACGCATCATCGTCCTTCGGCTTCCCACGTTTCATCGAAATCCAACAACATGTTTCATCAACGTGATGTTGCTCCAACCACCGCCGAAATTGTTGCCGATTCTCGATCGTTAAAAACGGATGAACGTCCATGCGAATGCGCAAAATCGATGAAAGCCCTTTTTTACGTCATATTCCCGCAACCGAAGCCTTTGGCGAAAAGCGAAAACATGGTGCCTTTGCGGAAGAGACAAATCTGTCGCGTGCTGGATGAAACCGTCATCGCGATGCAATCAACCGCCTTAGAAATTGCCACCGCAGCGGCATGTCGCGTTCCGAGACCGCTCGGCAAATGCACGTACTCATCCGTTTGAATAAGACTGCCGGCGCTGTCAATCACACCGTCACCGTTGATGACAAAGGCGCCGTCGAGGAGGGCGTATTCTTTGACGGTTTCGTCGACGGAAGCCGTTAAAACGTTGCGGTCGGCGGCGGCATAACCGAAAAAGGGATTTAAAATCAGCGGATGAACGTACGGTGCCAAGCGATCGACGTTTCCGAGGACGAACAAACAGCCGACCGCATGTCCTTCGCGTCCTTCGGTTGCCTATTCGGTCGCCAGGGACAAAACGCGCTCAAAAACTTCCGGGCGAACTTCCGACGGCAAAAGATCGTTGTTTTCGGCAAAAATCGGTTGGATTTCCAGTCCGACGTCAAGCAACAGAACGGTATCCAATCGGTCGCTGTCGGGTAATCCGCCGATGCAGCAAATTTTTTCGTCGGTTTTGATAAACCCGTGCACCAGTCCGAGCAACAGTGCGCTTCGCAGCTGCGTCAGGCGTCCGTCGGAAAGTCGTACCGGCAATATATATC
>JAFVCI010000007.1 GCA_017479315.1 Opitutales bacterium
CATTGTTTTTAAAGATAACCTGACGGAAGCGTTGGCGAATCTCGGAACTAACCCGACTTTCATGGCGGTCATGCTCGGTGCGGTTATCGTGGTTATTGCAAAATCTACCAAATACGCGCTCTTCGACTTAACCAAGGAAATGGCGTACATCCCACTGGATGAAGATATGAAAGTCAAAGGCAAGGCAGTCGTGGATGTTGTCGGCGGACGTCTCGGAAAATCCGGCGGCGCTTTCATCCAGGTGGTCTGCTTCTCCATCGGCACGGCAATTACGGGCATCAAGCCGACGTATTTCGAAATCGTTCCGTACCTGTTCGGAATGTTCGTCATCATCTGCGTTTTGTGGATTCTGTCGGTTAAGTCGCTCGGGAAGAAAGTGGAGGCGGCGCAACAGAAGTAGGGAGGTTTATCCCAAGTTTTTCCTGTGTCTATGTACTGTCATTGCTAGTTGGGGAGTGTTGGAGCTAAATTGAAGTTCAGAAAGTGACCGTTTGAAGGTGTTTGTTTGAAGAAAGCAACGAAAATTTTCTTGTTCCCAGGTATGCGTGAGGTTGTCATAAAACAGTGATGCGACAGTACGTGGCGTTACATGAGCCCCGCTTGCTGCGGTAGTTATGATACTGTCGAAGTAAGTTTGCTAAACGGTTCGGGATCGTCAGTCCCGTGTCCTCTTCACACACTCCAGTGCATATTCTCGCATTACACTCGGTGCCTCGCAATGCTTCCGAAAAAAATGCAAAACACTTTCCGCGTCCCGCTTGCTGATTTCGCGCAACATCCAGCCGCAGGCTTTATGTATGAGCGGATGCGTGTGATGAAGAAAGCGTTCGCATAATTGAAGCGTTAATGCAAACTGTCCCGATTTTATCAACGGCAGTGTTGCGACAACGGCAATTCGGTTGTCCCAAAGATTTTTTTTATCGACCAAATTTAAAATCACATCGTTATTTCCCGTTTGCAGACAAAACTTTCCGACGATGTGCGGTGCTGATATGTCGACCAAATCCCAATTGTTGACAGATTTTGTATTGCGTAAATAAATTTCTAAAACCTTCTTCGGTTTTTTAGGAAAATTTTCGTTCAACAACACCAACGCCGTATAACGCGCTTCGTGTAACGGCTGTTGCAGTAACTGTTCGTAGATTTCAAGCGAAGCCGAACGATGTTTTTTAGCAATTTTTCGTAACACTGGAACAGGTACGCCATAAAGCACGTCGCCTTCACCGTAGCCACCCGGGACGATTTGCAGACTTCTTAGAGCAAACGTCGGAACCGTCGTCGGTTTGAGATATTTGATCTGTTCAAGGATAGTTTTGGCTTCGTTCATCGAAAGATTACTCAGGCGATTGTTCAAATGCTTGCCGCGTCCTTTCGATCAACGGTTCCAAAACATCTCTCGCATATTTCGGTGTATAATTCGCAATTCCGTTGGCGGTGAAGAAAGCAAGGGCGTTCTGTTTTTTCAATTTCTTAAAAACTTTTTTCGTTTGAGTCCAATAAATATCGCATAACCGCGGTTCCGAAATCGGGCAGACGGTTGCAATTTTCATATCAGGTGCGGCACCGCCGTGACAACGGATGCGTTCGCTGCTGCCTTCTTTTAAATATACCGAATAACGATTTGGCATTCGGGGTGCTTCTTCGGCTTTTTCTAAAAAAACATCCCAGCGATTGTCGGTTTTTAATCGCTCAAAAACCGGCAAAAATTTCGATTCAAACTTCGGTAAATCGCGTTCTTCGTTGAAAAACAGACGACGGCGCAGATATTTTTCCAATTGCCATTTCGGTTCTTTGATTAAAGTCGAACCGTAACGGGCTTCCTGTTGATCGAAAATTTCTATGCAACGTTTTTGTACCGACGGACGATTTTGCAAATCCGTTAATAACTGCGGTTGCGAAAAAACAGCTCTCGGCATGGCAAAAGTCGCTGCCGCCAGCCATTCGTCATATAATTCTTCCGTTCCATGTTGACGTAACATTTCTAATAATTGAACCCAGGCGAATGTATGATATGGAAGGCACATAATTGCTTTCGTATAACAATCGATTGCCTTTGAGATATTGCCCAATGTTGCATGTAACGCACCGCAACTTTCCAAAATATCCGGCTGATTCGGGTTAATGTTCAGCGAATGTTCATAATACTCGAGCGCACGCCGCATATGCGGTTCCAATTTTGGAAATCCGTAACAAGCATTCCAATAGCCGCCGTGATTATAATAGTAAAGATTGTACGGATCGGCTTCGATGGCTTGCTGCAAATCCGCTTCACAGTTAGCATCGCCCGCGCATGCCTGTTGAACGAATTTTTGGAAAAACCAACGACCTTTTAAATCGCACGCACTGCAACCAATGCATACCGCTAATACAGTAAC
>JAFVCI010000055.1 GCA_017479315.1 Opitutales bacterium
GACGCGACCCCATTGATTCGAAAGTTTTGCGCCCCATCAGCAACGTTTGCTGCAGGGTGGTTTGACGAAAATGCTGCAACTCCTCCGGCAAATTCCACGGCAACCGATTGTTCCGACCGATGACGCGGTTGGATGCCATCGCCGCAATCGCTTTAAACGTCGCCATTAAACGGCGACCTCCGCTTTAATCGTCGGGTACGGGTCGTAATTTTCCAGGTGAAACGATTCGTACGTAAAGTTGTCGATATCCGTTACGTTCGGATCCAACGTCAACGTCGGGAGTTCTTTTGGTGTACGCGACAACTGCGTATGCACGGCTTCGAAGTGGTTTTTGTAAATGTGCGCATCGCCCAACGTATGAACGAAGGTACCGGGTTTTAAACCGCACACCTGCGCGATCATGTACGTCAAAAGCGAGTAGGAGGCGATGTTGAACGGAACGCCCAGAAACAGATCGCCGCTGCGTTGGTACAGCTGGCAATCGAGCCGACCGTCGGTATGGACGTAAAACTGAAAAAACGCGTGACATGGCGGCAACGCCATTTTGTTTAATTCGCCGACGTTCCACGCCGAGACAATGTGTCGCCGACCGAACGGTTCTTTTTTAATACCCTCGATGAGGGTCTTTATTTGATCCGTCGTGCGACCGTCGGATCCCTTCCAATGCCGCCATTGGGCACCGTACACCGGACCGAGATTGCCGTCCGCATCCGCCCATTCGTTCCAAATACGAACATTGTTCTCCTGCAAAAACCGAATGTTGGTCTCGCCTTTGAGGAACCACAGCAGTTCGTAGGCGATCGATTTAAAGTGTACCTTCTTGGTCGTCAACAGCGGGAAGTTCTTGGAAATATCGATGTGCATCTGCGCCCCGAAGATACTGACGGTGCCGACACCGGTGCGGTCTTTACGCTCTTCGCCGTGATCAAGAACGTGCTTTAGGAGATCCAGGTAGAGTTGCATAGATTGACTGTAACGAGGTTGAATGTATCTTTGTACAAAATGTCTTTTTTATCTCCGGCAATTTACGCTCCGCGATTTCCTCTTTTAAAATCCCGAGAATAGCTTCCAGTGTATGCGTACCGTTGTTGTGCGGCTGACAGCGGGAACGCACCGAAACGGAACGCGCTTCTCTTTCTTTTGCGCCGACGACAAAGATGTAAGGAACTTTATCGCTTTCCGCCGAACGGATTTTCGCGTTCAGCGTTTCAGAGCGGTCATCAACGGAACAGCGGATGTGCGCCGCTTTGAGACAGCCATGAATTTCGTCCGCGTAAGGAATTAAATCGTCCTTAATCGGCAAAATACGTACCTGTTCGGGTGCCAGCCAAAGCGGAAAATCGCCGCCGAAATGCTCAATCAGCAGGCCGCAGAAACGTTCCATCGAACCGAACGGTGCGCGGTGGATCATAATCGGCACATGCGGTTGATTGTCGGAACCGACGTAGTGAATGTTAAAGCGGTGCGGCAGGTTGTAATCGATTTGGATGGTTCCGAGCTGCCATTCGCGCCCGATAACGTCGCGTACGATAAAATCCAGCTTTGGTCCGTAAAACGCCGCTTCGCCGATGGCCTCCGTTGCCGGTTGCGACAGCTGTTGCGCCGCCTTCCGCAATCCGTTTTCGGCTTTTTCCCACAGCGCATCGTCGCCGATGTATTTGTCGGATTTCGGGTCGCGCAACGAAATTCGCACGCGGTAGTCGCTCATGCCGAGGGTCGTAAAGATGGTATTAATGAGCTTCAGACAGCCGGACAATTCCGCCTCCAGCTGGTCTTCGCGACAGAAAATGTGCGCATCATCCTGCGTAAAACCGCGCACGCGCGTCAAGCCGCTCAGTTCCCCTGACTGTTCCCATCGGTACACCGTTCCGAATTCCGCCATGCGAATCGGCAAGTCGCGGTACGAGCGCGGTTGCGACGCGTACAAACGCACATGCATCGGGCAGTTCATCGGCTTCAACAGGAAGCCGTCGACATCCACTTTCTCCTCCAAACGCTGCCGCAATTCTTCGCAGGAATGCGACGTTTGCAGTGCTTCATTCCAGGCGTCGCGCTCCCAAATCGGCGCAAATTGCGATTCTTTGTAATAGGGATAATGTCCGGAGATTTTGAATAAATCCAACTTTCCGATGTGTGGCGTCGTCACCTGTACGTAATCCTGCTTGGCGAGCTCCTCCTCCAAAAACGATTGCAGTTGCTTGCGTAAAATGGTGCCTTTCGGCGTCCACAACACCAGCCCCTGACCGACGCAATCGTCAATGACAAATAAATTTAACCGTTCCCCGAGCTTGCGGTGATCGCGCGCTTTTGCCTGCTCCAGACGTTGCAAATGTTCATCAAGTTCCGCTTGCGAAAAGAAAGCGGTGCCGTAAATGCGCTGCAGTTGTGGGTTGTGTTCGTCGCCGCGGTAATAACAGCCGGCAATCGACAGCAATTTGAACGCTTTGATGCACCCGGTGCGTTCGACGTGCGGACCGCGGCATAAATCCAGAAAATCACCGCTGCGATACAGCGAAACAACCTCATCTTCGGGAATATCCGCCAAGCGTTCCAGTTTGTACGGCTGATGCAGAGCCTCTAATTGTTTCCGTGCCTCCTCGCGCGACACTTCCAGACGTTCAAACGGCACATCTTCGGCAACGATGCGCCTCATCTCCGCCTCAATCGCCTCCAAATCTTTCGACGTCAGCGTTCGCGGTAAGTCAAAATCATAGTAAAAACCGTTTTCAATCGCAGGTCCGATGTCATACTTTGCCTCCGGGAACAACCGCAACACCGCCGTCGCCAACACATGTGCCGTCGAATGCCGCAAGCGATGCAAATCATTGGATGGGGTCGAGGGGGAAGATTGGTGAGATGCAACGGATGACATACGAGATTATAGTAGGAGAGTGAGAGGGAAAGTCAAGGGGAAGGGAAAGATCCCTCCTTCCAGAGCTTACGACGTGCGTAAAGGAGAAAAATACGAAGTGCAATTGCAAAACCTGTTACGCATGATCAGGAGACAACAGAAAAAGCCTACACGCTTTTCTCCCAAACGTATCGAGCACCTCGCAATTTCCGTAACGTTCTTTGTAAAACCGTAAAATATACCTTACATATTCAAATCTCCCTACCAGTAATCCCGCCAAACAATGCTTCAACGCTTGCTCGGCTGTTTGAATGGTACGTGGATCTTTTACGAAAAAGACATCATATTCGGAACAAAAAGGATGTCCTGCATCATCACGACTGAATAACCAACAAAATTTTCTGTCTTTCATCAATTTCGCAATTTCATCCAACGTATGTTCACCTTCGTAAAACGGAATGGTTTTCGTTTCCACGTAAATTCCCGTCGCATTCTCCCAAAGCGCATCGCTCATCGAAGCCAAAACTTCATACTCAACACCGTGAATATCGAGCTTAATAAAATCAAACGCTTTATCATCTCCCAACAAATCATCCAGAGTTTTTACCCGAACGGGAACACGTTTGCCGGTATCGCGATACAAATCCATGTGGAAACCGTAATCATCAAGCAGCGCCTTATTCACTCGTTTGATCGACGAACAGAACGGATTCAATACATGCAAAACAGCCTCGCCCGTATATCCCGCGACACCTTCGGCGAAGATTTTTTCATATTCACCGGATTGCTTCAACCGTTCCGCCTCTTCTCCGTCAGGTTCAACGCCAACGGCACTCACATTTTTTAGATACCGCAACGGCGCAAATACACCGGCTATCTCTAAACCGCCGCGTGCACCCAAATCCAATAAACGAACAGGCGCGCAAGGAGAAGCACAAGGATTCCATAACGAAATCCACCGATTTTCATACAATCTCCTGCAGGAAAAACGAATGATAGGAACTGTTTCCAACCACCTAAATAACCTCTCGAAAAACATAATCTTATAAAATCATCTTATGGAATTGCCAATCCTGCAATCGCACCCATATTCTCACCATTTCCCTTTAATCTTCCCACAATCCCTCTGGCAATTCATAATTCGAATACACCGCCTTCACGTCTTCGATATCCTCCAAACGTTCAGTCAATTTATCGAGCTTGTCCGCCGTTTCTTTATCATTCACGGGAACTGTGTTGAGTGGCAGGTACACCAGTTCGGCGGCATCGGGCTCCAACTTTGCTTCTTCGAAAGTTTTTGAAAGCGTATAAAAGTCCGTTACGGCACAGGTTACTTCGTAATGATCTTCTTCGGTAACAATATCCTCCGCGCCGGCTTCCAGAGCCAATTCCATCAGCTTTTCTTCGTCAATTTTATCTTTTGCGATGAGAAATTGTCCTTTACGTTGAAACGTGAACGCCAATGCGCCCGAAGCTGCCAAATTGCCGCCGCATTTGGCAAAAGCGTTACGCACGTCCGAAACCGCACGATTTTTGTTGTCGGTCGTGACTTCGACCATAAAACCGACACCGTTCGGACCGTAGCCTTCGTAGGTCAATTCTTCGATCTGTGCACCTTCGATTTCGCCCGTCCCCTTCTTAATCGCGCGCTGAATGTTCTCGTTCGGCATATTGGCGGCTTTTGCCTTCGCCAGAACGGTACGTAACTGCGGATTGAAATCCGGATTGCCGCCGCCCGCTTTCACGGCGAGCGTAATTTCCTTGCCAATCAGGCTGAACGTCTTGCCGCGCTTCGCATCCGTGGCGGCTTTGGCGTGTTTAATGGTCTTCCATTTGCTGTGTCCGGACATAACTCAAACTTTCTGTTGTTGCAACGCATCTGACGTTGACCGCCGATACGTAAGCTTATTTTGAACAATCGTGAACAAATTCTGCACCGTCCAGTAGAGCACCAACGCCGCCGGGAAATTGTAACAAAAGAACAGAAAAATGAACGGCATCAACATGAAAATCTTCTGCTGCGCACTGTCCGTTGAAGGCATCGGAGTAACTTTCATCTGCACTACCATCGTCACCCCCATCAACAGCGGCATAATGTTGATCGGGAAGGAGCCCAAATAACCGACGGTATCCGGCATCGACAAATCTTTAACCCACAAAAACGGCTGAAAGCGGATTTCGGACGCCGAACGCAACATATAATAGAGACCAATGAAAATCGGAATTTGAATAACCGCCGGCAGACAACCCGAAGCGGGATTGATGCGGTTTTCTTTAAAAAGTTTCATGGTTTCCGTCTGTAATTTCTGCGGATTATCTTTGTATTTCTCGCGCAAAAGCTTCAAAGGCTCCTGAATGGTCGCCATTTTTTTCGAAGAGCGCAACTGCATCTGGGTCACCGGCCACATCAGCAATTTAATAATAACCGTCAAAATCAAAATCGTCCAACCCCAATTATGAATGACCGAATGAATACCGTGCATGGTCATGAGGAGAACCTTGCTGACGGCGCCGAAAAAACCGAACTGCATCAGCTCGTCCTGCCGCTGTCCCATATGCTCCAACAGCAGGTAATCCTTCGGACCGACATAGTATGTTGCGCCAAAAACCGTCGACGGTTGTGTCAACTCGAACTTCAAAAATCCCTGCATCGACAAACATTCGCTTTGCTTCGACGGAAACGAAAAACAACCAACCGCCGGCGTTTTCGGCGTCAGAATTGCCGTAAAAAACTGATCTTTTAACGCACCCCACGTACAGGGCATATTCGCTTCAAGGTATGGATGCGCCTCATGCCCGCCCAGCCACAAAAATCCGTTGCTCGCCTCAAAATCCGCCAAACGTTTGCAATCCATGCTTTTACCGTCGTAAGCACAAAAGTTCAAATGCTCGCGATACTTGTCACCCGGCATCTCCGGCATGGATCCCAAAAAGACCCACAGAGAACGCTTTTCGGCAACCGTTTTATTTTCGACGGTCTGCGGTTGCGTCACCGAAATTTCCGTTTGGATTAAATAAGGATTTTTCGCCTTTGAAGGCGGCAATTTATAACCGCGAACAACATCCGTACCGTCTTCGAGGACGGCGCGAAATTGAATAAAATCATCGCTTTGTTGCGTAACGGCGAACGATTGCGTCCATAAGTGCTCCGCATCCCGCCCGATCACCAACGCAGGCAACCCGGCTTCCCGATTAAAAACATACGGCGCATCGGAATCGCGCTCGGCGGCAAATCTTTTCAGTTCGACCGAACGAATGCCACCGCCGATTGTTGTGAATGTCACCCTGACGGCATCGTTTTCCAGCGTCATCAAACGCTCATCGTCCGGTTGTAAAGTCGGCAATCGAAACGCGACTTCCGACGCAATTTGCACCGAACCGATCGCCAGCGTTTTCGGCGTTTCGTCATCCACATTCGCAACATCCGCACCCGCCGCCTGCGATTGTCTCAAAAGTGCCTGCTGTTGTAACTGTTTTCCCTGGTAAATAAACAGCGAAAACGCGCCGAACAGACACAGCAGACCAAAAACGAGATTTTTCTTATCCATACGTTACGGCACGGGATCCCAACCGCCGCGACCCAACGGCTGACAACGCAACAAACGCTTTGCAATCAAAAAGCACGCCATCGGCAAATGATGCTTTCTCAAACACCCCAGCGCATACTCGGAACAGGTCGGGCGAAATCGACACTCGCATTGCAAACCGAAGGTAATTCTCAATGCGTACTGCAACGGCGACAGAAATTTCTTATACACCTGCACCGCAACACACAGCCAAAACGTCAAGAACCGCTCCGCGGAACACAACGCGAACCTCGAAGGCACCTTAACCCAACGCCAAATATCCGACGACCGAAACACACCTGCTCCATCTTTTGTGTACATCCGACTTTTCAGTGTATCCTCCGCTTTTTTACCCGCATTACGGAAACAAAACCAACCGTCGTCCCTCAAGATACAACATCACACCCCGGCGAACTCGCGCCATACACATTACACTCGAAGCAATAAATCGCGGAAGTTTTCGCATACAACGGCACTTTCTTGCACATCCAAACATTTAACAAACCGCATCTGATTCAGTCCCCGCCTGTTTTGATACCGCCTCCGAACGCACACGTTTCCGAATATCCTCCATAAGAAGCCTTCGAAGTTTCTCCAAACCCTCACACACGCGCACCTGCAATTCCGCAAAAGACCACTGCGCCGCCTGCGGTTGCGTCGCGATCCATACCACGTCACACGGAACAGGTACTTTTTCACGAAACAGCTCAAAGAACGTACGCATGCGCCGCTTAAAGCGATTGCGAACGACTGCCGAACCGATTTTGCGCGAAGCCACAATACCCATGCGATGGGTTTCGGAAGCAAACGGTCGACCGTACACCACAAGTCCCTGCAAACGAACTTTCACGCCATCGCGATACAACGCACGAAAATCATTATTTCTCCGCAGTCGTTGCTCCCGTTTCACACATTTTTATACCTGCGTCAACTTGCGGCGACCTTTGCGACGACGCGCATTGATCACGGAACGACCGCCTTTGGTCGCCATCCGCGCCCGAAATCCGCACATGCGCACGCGTTTCAGTTTCGATGGATGATACGTTGGTTGCATAGTAGCTTCACTGTCAAAAAAATTCGGCGTTCACGCAAGCTCAATTTCAACCTTTTGTTCGTCAATATCCTTTATAAAAAACCATGCCAACCGCCTGCGACAAAAGAAAAAGCGA
>JAFVCI010000056.1 GCA_017479315.1 Opitutales bacterium
GAACGAAGCGGCTCCGACGGTCGAAGCGTCGCAACCGCCGCTGTTATTGCAACCGCCGAAGCCGTTGGAAGTGACGGCTCGGATGCGCGTGGAAACGCTGTTTTTTGTGCAGATGTTGGAACAATTTCACATTTCAAAGAAAAAACTGAGCGATTTGCCGACGGAGGAGGTTTTACGTTCGTACGTGTCCGCTTTGGACGGGCAAAAAATGATTTTCACGCAAACGCAGGTCGATTGGTTCGTGAAGGAGTATCGCACTTCGTTTGAATTGCTGTGGCGCGCCGGCAGTTTGACGCCGGGGTTTTTGTTGGCGGATTTGTACCGTCGGCGTTTTCGGGAACGCGTGCAGTGGATTCAACGACGATTGGAGCAACCGTTCGATTTTTCCTCAAACAAAACCTTCGTCGACGATCGCAAGGATGCCGCGTTTGCAACCGATACCGCCTCTTTGGATGCATTGTGGGAGCGACGTTTGCAACACGAGCTTATTAACGAAGCCGCGAGCAGCCGTCGGGAGGATGCGGAGATGCTTTCGGAAGAAGGAGAGCCGAGTCTCCAAAAAGCGGACGAAACCGTCATCACCGAAGCAACGGTTGCGGAGAACGAAACAAAAGCGCGCGAACGTTTAAAGGAGTGGTACGGCAATTTGAATAACGCCGTTCAGTCGTTGGAGTCGTCGGATATACAGGAATTGTATTGCGACAGTCTGTCGCAGTTTTACGACCCGCATACCAACTTTCTGTCGGCGGATACCATGGAAGATTTTGCCATCGAATTGCGCAATGCGTTGACGGGCATCGGAGCGGTTTTGCGGGAGGAGCGCGGCAACTGCATCATCAACGAGTTGACGCCGGGCGGTCCGGCGGAACGTTGCGGCCGGTTGCAGGCGGGGGACAAAATTTTGGCGGTGGCACAGGGGAAAGAAGCGTTCGTGAACATTCAGGGTTTGCGACTGCGGCGTTCCGTAAAAATGATTCGCGGAAAAAAAGGAACGGTTGTGCGTTTGCTTATTCAGCCGGCGGGCGGCGATCCGTCACAACGTAAAACCGTCGAGTTGGTGCGTGATGAAATTAAGCTGGAAGATAAGTTGGCGTTTGCGAAAGTTTTCGCTGTTCCTGATGTACGGGGAATTTATCATACGATCGGTTGGATCGACGTACCGTCGTTTTACGGTGCGGATGAAGATAAAAATACCAAAACGCATACGGTTTCGGAGGATGTACGGACGTTGATTGAACGTTTAAAGCGGTTCCCGATCGAGGGCATTATTCTGGATATGCGTCGCAACGGCGGCGGTTTGCTGACGGAAGCCGTCAAATTGGTCGGGTTGTTTCTCAATAATGCTTCGGTGGTACAGGTGCGCGGCAATGATTTAAATCAGCGGATGTATGCCGATGCCGACGGTTGCGTTTGGGACGGACCGCTGTTGGTTTTAACGTCACGTTTCAGCGCGTCGGCTGCGGAAATTGCGGCAGGGGCGTTGCAGGTGATGCGGCGGGCGTTGCTTTTCGGTGCGCCGACCACCCACGGAAAGGGTTCCGTGCAGGCGATGATTGAAATGGATAAATTGCCGCTTTTGTCGGGGTACGCACCGTTGGGGGCGGCGAAATTGACCATTCAGAAGTGGTATTTGCCCGACGGTTCGTCCATTCAACGGCGCGGCGTGCGTCCCGATATCGCCAAAACGTCGATTTCGGATTGTTTGCCGGTGAGTGAGTCGGATTCGCCGCATGCGTTGCCGTGGGACTGCATCGAACCGATGTCGCCGAAGGTTTCGCCGTCGCTTTCGGGACGGTGGTTGCGTGCGGGTATTTTGCAACTGCTTCTGCAACAACAACACTCGCGCGAAGCGAAACAGCCATATTTCGATTGGTATCGACGGCAGGCGGAACTGTTTGCGAAGCGTTACAAACAAACGGAGTATTTGCTGAACTTGAAGGATCGCATCGCGCGCATCAACGAAGAGCGTCGGTTGATCAAAGCGTTGGCGGATGAAGAAAAAACGTTTTTGCCGTTGCGGTACGGTTACCGTCTGCTGACGTTGGGTGATGCTCCGCATAAGTCGGGCAAAACGAAGAAACCGAGCTTTGATTTTTTTGAGCAGGAAGCTTTGGATATCATGACCGATTGGGTCGTCGCGTTGCATATCGTACCGCAATTTTCTCTGTGGTGTTACGCGAAAAAACGGTTGTTGTAATTGAAAAAATGCCCCCGATCCCGATCGGCAAAACCAACCCGCATTATCGGCAATGGGTGCGGTTGTTGCGTTCGGCGGGGCGCAAACGAAGCAATCTGTTCCTTATTGAGGGCGAACGCGAAGTTTCGCGTGCTTTGGCGGCAAGCGTACCGTTGGAGGCGATGATTTTTTCCGAAACCGCGCTTTCGTCGGGAAAAGAAAAGTTGTTTTCCGACGCTTCCCAATCCGAACCGTCGCATTTGGAGGAAGTTCGTACCTGCGTACTTTCGGACGCTTTGTTTCGAACGCTCAGCCTGCGGGAGCATCCCGACGGAATTTTGGCGGTGGCAAAGCGGTTCGAAAGGAGTTGCGAAACGTTACGGCTTAATCCGAACGGTTTGTATTTATTGACGGAGGGACTTGAAAAACCCGGCAATTTGGGAGCTTTATTGCGTTCCGCCGAAGCGACCGCCGTGGATGCGTTGTTGCTTGCCGATACGCAAACCGATGTTTTTAATCCGAACGTTATTCGTGCCTCCCAGGGGGCGGTTTTTGAGGTAAAAATTTATACGGATACGTCCGAGCGGCTTTTGGAGAACATTCGCGCCTCAGGTCTTCCCTTATATGCGGCAACCCCGCATGCAACGCGTTCTTTTTGGGAATGCGATTTTACAAAGGGCGGTGTGTTTTGCATCGGTAACGAAGCGCGCGGGTTGTCGGATTTTTGGTTGAATGTCGCTACGGCGGTCAAAATCCCCATGTACGGACAGTCCGCGCATTCGCTTAACGCGGCGGTTGCGGGTACGTTGTTACTCTACGAAGCGCGACGACAACGGGCGGCGTTATCTTAAAAACCGCGTTTCATCGGGCGGAAGTGTGGGTTGAAATGTTTTCCGAGGAAAGCATTTTGTAATAACAGACGCACGGTTCCGAGAAGTTGCCGTTCGGATGGCGGCGCGTTTTATAAACCTCTCCGTAGGTTGCGATGAAGGAACCGCAGAGTTTAAAACCGTCGTGTTGCAACAGATGGATTGAGGGCTTGTTTCCGTCGGCAATGCGATCGGAAAAAAGGAACACGATATTCGCCTGTCGCGCGACACTCTCCGCCGCCCGCAGGATTTGTGCCATCAGCCCTTTTCGACGATACTGCTGGAGAAGATTATAGGAGATGTTGCCGATGTAAAAGCCCTCGGGGACGGTTTGTTGCAAAAATTGAACGGTTTGCAGGGAACCGACGAGAAATCGCAAAAAGTTGTCCACGGAACTGTGAATGCCGTACGTTCGGCAATAGTCTTCCAAAGCATCCCGTTGCAACCGCGTTCGAAGGAATTCAAGGCGTTCGTCGTACGGAAGCGACAAAAGTTCGGCAGGTCGAAGCGGTTCGCGGAAAAACTTCTCCCAAAATGGCAATAAGTTTTCCGAACACAACGCTTGTACTCTCGGCATATCGTAAGGATCAATTTGGAAAAAGGCGATTGGTATCGTGTCGTCAAACAGCAAAAATGTGATAAAATAGCGATGTTGCAGGCAGTTGGAGATGTTGGTGATGACGACGGGCAGTTTTTCTTCGTTAAAAAACTCCAGATCGCCGTAATTTTCCGAAGCTTCACCGTAAGAACGCAACAGCGGTTCCAGGTATGAAGCATCGATCGATTGCGCAATCCGCAATGTAAAGTCGCCGATGGTTTTCTCAAAGGTTTTCAGCGGCGGAATAAGTTCGGGCGAAAGTTGCGAACAAAGCCCGGCTTGGGTGAAGGGAAAATAAACCTCTTCGGATGACGTCGCCTGCGCTTCGAACCACCGAATGCGTTCGTTCATACATCAGCCCTGCAACAGCATGATGCGAAATTCTTCCAGAAGATCCGCCGAAACGGTCTCGGCCTGCAGAACCCGCACGGCATCGCGATAAATCAATTTTACGACGGAACGCTTTTCGCTCTGCCCCAACAGCTGCAGACAACCGATGAGGTCGGACAATTTCGCCTGATAATCGAGCGGCGTCATCTTTTCGAACGGCTGCATCTTCGGCTTCAGTACGTCCGAAACTTCGGTGCCGAGCGTTTTGACCTTCAAAATCTGCGACAGTTTGTTGTCCGGGAAGGGATTTTCGGTTGACGGCGCATTCTTTTGAAGGCAATTCTGCGCGACGCGTTCGGCAACGGTAATTTTTACAATCCCCGCATTCATGTCCCCGAACTGCTTCTTCCAGGTGCTCGACATTACAAATCTATTATAAGTATTTTGGACATATTGAACAAGTGATTTCGCGGAAGGCGGGCGATGGAAATGAATAAGAATGAACGGCGGGATAAAGGAAAAAATCTTTTCGGGAGCCGAATTGGAATTCACTGTCGTGAAAAAACGGGGACGGATTAAACAGATAAGTATTTCGCCTTCTTCCCTCTGTCCCTCATACGACACACTGTGCCATCTTTTCGGAGGCGGAC
>JAFVCI010000057.1 GCA_017479315.1 Opitutales bacterium
GGCAAAGGCGCAAAGCGGGCAGGACGGAATGGGTTCCGATTGCTACGGGCGCGGCGGCGAGGATTGCGTTTTAAAAGTTCCGCCGGGGACGCAAATTCTTGACCGTTATACGCAAACGCTTGTAGCAGAGGTTTTGAAGCCGAACACGCGCCTGGTCATTTTGAAAGGAGGACGCGGCGGTTTGGGCAATTTACACTTCAAGTCTTCCGTCAATCAGGCTCCTCGGAAAGCAACACGCGGTCAGCCGGGCGAAGAAGGTCGTTTCAAATTGGTGTTGAAGACGATTGCCGATGTCGGTTTAGTCGGTTTCCCGAACGCGGGCAAGTCGTCGCTCATCCGTTGTTTGACTAATGCCCAACCGAAGGTCGCAAATTATCCGTTCACAACCCTGCATGCCAATGTCGGCGTGCTGACGGAGGGGAACAGGCATTTGGTTATTGCGGATATTCCCGGTCTTATCGAAGGGGCTTCGCAAAACAAGGGGCTCGGGTATCGTTTTTTACGCCACATCGAACGTTGCCAAGCGTTGCTGATGGTGTTGGATGTCGGCAGTGAAGAACACGAACCGTGGAAAGACTTTGAACAGTTACGCAACGAATTATCGCTGTACGGCATGGGGTTGAGCGAAAAACCGTTCATTGTGATTGCCAATAAGCGCGATTTACCGGGATTTAATGAAAACTATAAGGTTTTCACGCAAAAATTCCCAAAACTGACCGTACTTCCGATTTCCTGCAAAAGCGGCGACGGTTTGGGTACCCTGAGAACATATTTGTTTGAACATTTTTTGCCGAAAACTGCCGAAAGCGAGGAAGAAAACGCCTCGGAAGCGAAGGAACCCTTGGATACTGCGACTTCGGATGGAAAAGATCTGGCGCATGTGCATCGTGAAATACGAAGCCATAACCCATCATCGCATTTCCTCGCTAGGCAGATAAAACAGTTGGAAGTAACGGTACACAATACACCATGAAGGAACGTTTATTTTTACACGCAGGATTTTCGGATTTTTGCATCGGTTGGGCAAAAAACGACACATGGGCGTATGAACATATCGGCACGGAACCGATTACAGACAAATTGTTTTCGGCGTTACGCCCGTGCACGGATGAAATTTCTTGGGAAAATACGGAAATTTATCTTGTGAACGGTCCCGGTTCAACCTTGGGTATCCGCACCTTTTGCGCCTTCATACGTACATTGCTTGTTCTGAAAAAAATCAATCCTTCGCAGGTTTTTGTCTGTGATGCGTTACATTTTGCACAACTTATCTTAACCCGACAAAACCTTCCACAACCCGTCTGCGCGCGTCTGAATGTTACGCAGATATTATGTTTGAATTCGCTTGAAGATACCTTTCACGTACCGTCGGAAGCGGAACAACAACAAGCTCTTTGGTTACAACACCCGTGTTTGCCGAAAGAAGTACAGATGTTTCGTTTTGAAATGAAAGAAGTTCTGCTGCTGTTATCTGCGCAATCGCCCTGGAAAACGGCAGATGCACCCGATGTATTTCAGGCACCGAATTGAAAAAATATCTACAGCTTCCGACTACTCAAAATCTTGATTTTATCTTGCTATTCGCCTGCTGATGCGATTTGACAGAAGGAAGCAGGGGTATGTAAAATACGTTCAGGAAGTATGAATGCACAATCTTTGAATATCCATCTCACTCCGAAGCTTTTGAAATTTTTTTCATCCGAAGCGGAGCGTCGCGGCATTCCGCAGATAGAGAAGTGCGTCGAAACGTATCTTGAAGAAACCGTCGATACGTACGAAAATCCCGTGCCTTATTCAATGGAAGAGCTGGATGAAAGTATTCGAGAGGCGAAGGAAGATATACGGTTCAGAAGGGGAAAATCCTTCAAAAATGCCGAAGAGATGTTTGCCGCACTTGAGGCGGAAACGGAATGAGAACGATTAAGTATTCGCATCAATTTATAAAGGATTGGAAGAAGGCGAAGAAAACGCCGTTTGCGTGCAATATACAAAAGTTGATAGCGTTGGTTATTACCAATCCGTTTCAAACGCCACCGCCCTATGAAAAATTGCGCGGTTATGAAAATACCTATTCGCGCCGTATTAATGAACAGCATCGGTTGGTTTATGTCGTTGTCGGAGATACGATTGAATTCGCCCGCTGTTGGAGCCATTACGAGTAAAAAACAAATCTGAACCGAGCGACATTGTCCCGTCAAGGTGGTCGCTTTTTTGTGTGAATTTCCAGCATCCTCATTGACACACGGGCAGAAATACGGGAAAATGCGCACGGGGCGGTTTTATGGGATTGAAACATTTAACGGTCGGGCTTCGTCCCGAGTTATACCAATATTTTGAAGAGCACGCGAAAAACAAGGGCATTTCGATAAGTCGGTATGTGGAAATGTTCCTGGAAATGTCGCGCAATGCGGAAGCGGGTGCGGACCAAGAGGCGGTAGTCCCTTATTCGAAGGAAGAGCTTATAAAGGAAGTCATGCAGGCGGAGAAAGATGCTGATGCGGGTTTGTTGCCCGAATTCGAAGACGGAGAAAAAGTTATCGCATATTTACCTTAAAACCGCTCCGTCATTCCGATTCTCGCTTTACAGTTCACCTTTTTTCGAACATCATAAGTCCGTGCTTGTAACAACACGTCGTGTCGGTGAAGTCTTCAATATTTATGAAGATGTAAGTGCCGAAGTCATTATCTTTCAGATGATGGTGAAGCGAATTGTGAGCACGAATGAGCGCATTTTATCGGAAGACGGTTCGGCGGATGCCATCCATAAAATTGATGTGGAGTTTGAAATTCGGCAGCGCGAGGATAAGTGTTGTTTCGAAAAAATGTTAAAAGACGGTCTTTTGCCGGCAAGGGTCGGCGATTGGTTTAAATTGTATGATGCGCACAGAGAAACAGTCATCTGTGAGATTTTGATAAAAGAAGTGCGACATCGTAACCGTGAAAATCATAAACCTGATGATACGATTGAAGTTGAACACGGCACAAAAATTGAGGTCGGATTTAATTTCGATAATAACAAATGTGCCATTTTCCCAAATAGGTAGAAAATAATTTAATTTTTCTCAAAAAGTACTTGACGCCTTATGTTTTTTAGTAAAGAATAAGGGCACGTTTAAGAGGAGCCGTATCGGTTTTCTCGGATAAAGTATCTTTTATGGAAAAAAATAAAAATATGGGTAATAGATCTCCCTTACAGGGAAATCTCGAGGCTATGGCGCAGGATGTTTCCGCATTCGTGGATGAACTGGATATGGTTCGCGGGAATGTTGAAACCGAAGCGAGATTGTTGCAGGAGCAAAGCGGTGACTTGTTTTGCACCGCAAGGCAAATTGCCCGCTTGAAGGAAAAGCTCCAAAACGTCAATGCCTTTCTCACCAGAGAAGCGGCTTTCGGGCATAATTTTTCATAGACGCAGAGGAACACCCGCCATGAGGCGAAACGAAACTTAACGGATTCGTTGGCGGATGTTGGCTGTCGAAATAAAGCCGACGGCGTGGGGAAAGATACTGTCGGGGCGGGTTATAATGATTTTATTCGCCCTGACGGAACCGGTTTCATGAAATCGCAACAATAAAGACCATTTTTTCTGCGTTCGAACAAATACAGCCGAAGGCGTAAGTCGGAACACAACACACTGTTGCGGTACAAAAGCACCATGGTACCTCGGTGTTGTGTCTCTCTTGAAACGCTCGCGGTAGCGGGGATATCGAGGTGCATTCCGTAAATCCTGCCCGAAACAGGCTACACGATCCTACCCACGCAACTCATGCAACCCATTCGCCTTCTCACACCCACCCGAACACAATCGCCAGCAGGGCGCACAAAAACAGCGGGATATTGTAGTGTAAAAATGTCGGAATACAGGTGTCGTGCATGTGGTCGTGCTGTCCGTCAATGCTCAATCCCGAAGTCGGACCGAGAGCCGAATCTGAAACAGGCGCACCCGCATCTCCCAAAGCTCCAGCGGAAGCGATTAAGATAACCATTTCCGGAACCGTATAATTCAGCTTAACGCACAACGGAACAAAAATCGCGGAAATAATGGGAACCGTACTGAAGGAAGAACCGATGCCGATGGTCACGATTAGACCGACGAGCAGGACGAGGAACGCACAGATACCTTTGCTTTCCGGCAACAGTGGGAGCAAATCATTCACGAGACGTTCGACGCTTTTGGTTTCCTTCAAAACATTGGCAAAACCACCTGCCGTCAGCATCACGAAGGCTACAAAGCCCATCATATAAATCCCCTTATGGATCAGCTGGTCGCTCGAAACCACCTTAAACATCGTCAGAATACCGAGCCCCGTCAGTGCGCCCAACGGCAACGAATCCGTCACCAACTGAATCACAAAGGCAAGTATAATCGCCAAAAACAAAACAATTTCCTTCTTTTTTGTAATCTTTTCCGTTTCCGACGGCATATCGGCATTCAAGGGTTTGTCTTCGTAAAGACGCGGTTTTCGATAAGAAATAAAAACGGCAACCAGCAGACCGATGAACATGGAAACACCGAGAAGCGTAAAGCAATGGCGATTGGCGCTCCAGTCAATGGTCACGCCGTTCTGCTGAAGGTTATTCACAATCAGTTTCTGATAAATCAGACCGAACCCGGACGGAACGGAAATGTAAGTTGCCACCAGACCGAACGTCAGAATGCAGGCGATCATCCGACGATCGATGCGCAATCGGTTCATCAGCGGCAGCAACGGCGGAATAAGCATGGGAATGAACGCGATGTGGATGGGGATGATATTCTGCGATGCCATTGCCATGCAGAGCAAAACAACGAACAGGACATATTTTTTTTCACCGATAAAACGCGCCGCCGTTTGCGACAGCGTTGCGGAAAGCCCCGTATGTATCATGGCGGCGGCAAACGAACCCAGCAAAATATAACTGAGCGACATTTCGGCGTTATTTCCCATCCCTTGGATGAAGGTATCGATAACGCTCTTGACGGGAACACCGGCGCAAATCCCCGCCGTCAAAGCGGCGATGAGCAAAGCGAACAAGACGTTAGTTTTCCGCAAACAAAGGACATACAAAACAACAACGGAAACAACGACGGGGTTCGTAAGCAGAGCCATACAAGAAAAATTCTTAGGCAAGAAAAATTCTTAGGCAAGAAAAAGACTTGCGGGCAAAGAAACGGAGGCTGTTCTGAAGCACCGTTCATTTAAATAGCACCGTTTCTTTTAAATTATTCTTTTATAAGCATGAAACTTTATCTTGCAAATTTTTACATCCGAACTTCCAAAACGTGAAAAAACTTTCCCTAACAAGCCGCCTTTGCCCCAAGAAGAGCGATTAGATATGGCAATCACAACCCGAAAATTGGGGCAGGTTTTGAACATTTACGAAGGCGAAAACGGCAGTTTGATGTGTCAATTATTGATGAAACGCGCCGAATGCTGCAACAATTTCGAGGGTTTTGGCGAAAACGGCGAACGTTTGGTTTCTTCGGAGTTGGCGTTAACGATTGAGGTATTGTTCCTTGATGAAAGTCGCTGTCGATTGAGAGGTATCACAGAAAAAACTTTCGTTGTACATGCGGGTGATCGGATTGAGTTTATGGATCCGAAAGATGAATCGATTGCAGGAATAAAGGTGAAAACAATCAGTTTCAGTTCATCGGCAGATAATCCAAAAGACAGTGACATTGTTGACATACAGGCGGGTTGTGCAACCGATTTGGTTATTGAGTGGGATACCGAATTTTGGTCTGTTAATTTCAAAGAAAAATAGTTTAAAAATTTTTTAGAAAATCATTGACAACACAGAAAATTGTGAGAGAATGGTGGTGTACTGTGACAGCATTCGCTGGAGCGGGAGGGTTCTTTATGGATAATAAAAATGATAAAAATGGTGTTCCCTCGCGGGAATTTCTCAACAGTGCGCTTCGGAACCTGACGGACGCAAGCAACCACCTGGCGTGTCTTCACGGGGAGATTGCAAGAGCCTCAGAAGCGGTTATCGATGCGGGTTCCGACCTGGAACATTTATCGAAGAACATTTCGACCATCCACGAAACGGTTTCGGAAGCCGGCAGTTTTCTCGCAAGAGAACTGGCCTTCGGCGAACGATCGAACGGCTGAAGTTTTTCGAAAAAACGCTCTTCACGCACCAAGGCGGAACGTTCGGCGTTTCGGCAAAAGGATTTTGCATTGCGTCCGACCGCCGAAGGTTTCACCTTGGAAGCGTGGGAAGCGATTTGAAGCGCGTTTTGGCGGGCATACGACTGATGGTTTTCGATGTGGACGGCGTATTGACCGACGGGAAGATTTACTTTTCGGATCAGGGCGAAAC
The DNA here is from genome assembly GCA_017479315.1 of Opitutales bacterium. Classification (GTDB taxonomy): domain Bacteria; phylum Verrucomicrobiota; class Verrucomicrobiia; order Opitutales; family UBA9783; genus UBA3222. The sequence goes on from JAFVCI010000057.1 coordinate 6,310, forward strand.
CATGAAGGTTTTTAACGTCAAAGACGGCTTGAAGGTCTGGCAAATGAGCCTGGAGGGGTACCAATTCGGCATTATTACGGGCGGAACCAGCCCGATTGTAACCAAGCGCGCCGAATACATGGGCGTGCAACATATCTTTTTGGGCGTTTTGGACAAAAAGCCCGTGTTTGATGATTTAATCAAAAAGCTGAACCTGCAACCGCACGAAGTGGCCTTTATGGGCGATGATTTGATCGATTTGCCGGTTTTAAAAGCGGTCGGTTGCGCCGCCTGCCCGAACGATGCGATTTCGGAAGTGAAAAGCGTGTGCAATTTTATTTCGCACCATAACGGCGGTTGCGGTGCGGTTCGGGAATTGTGCGACGCCGTTTGGGAGGCACAACATCCGTGCGTTGGTTAGCCCTCGAAAGTTCGTGCGACGAAACGGCACTCGCCGTTTGGGATACCGAACAGCGGCGGGTATTATATGAGAGTGTTTTATCCCAAATCGACATCCATGCTTCCTACGGCGGCGTGGTTCCGGGCATTGCCATCCGCGAACATTTGAAGGGCTTCCCGATTTTACTGGAAGAACTCCAAAAGAATTTTGATTTATCAGCCATTGATGCGCTTTGCGTGACGCACGGTCCGGGATTGATCGGCTGCATCGGCATGGGCGTTGCGTATGCGCAATCGTTGCAATTATTGCTAAAATGCCCGTTGTACGGCGTCAATCACCTGCACGGGCACGCCCTATCGCCGTTCGTCGAAGCATTTGAAGAAGACAAAAATTTTACACTCGAAGCCGTTTGCCCGCACCTGGGATTGTTGGTTTCGGGCGGTAATACGCTGTTGTTTGAAATGAATGTTGAAGGTATCCCGGACGGTTCAGGTCCAAAAGATGCCGTTCTAACAGGCATGTTTTCTCAACAATTTACCGTTCACATATGGGCACAAACGGTCGATGATGCGGCGGGCGAAGCGTTGGATAAAGGCGGAAAGTTGTTGGGGTTCCCGTATCCCGGCGGACCGCTGGTCGAACGTTGCGCGCAGGATGGAGACGAGGATTTTGTTCAATTTCCGCGCGCTTTTTCTCAAGCCTCGGAGCTAAAGTTTAGTTTCTCGGGCTTAAAGACAAGTCTGCGTTATTTTCTGGAAAAATTATCCCCTGAAACGATCGAAAAACAAAAAGCTTCGATTTGCGCCTCTTACCAGGCGGCGGTTACGGATGCGCTTGTCTGTAAAGTTCGACAAGTGTTGAGGATGAAAAACTTTAAAAGCCTCGGCGTCTCGGGCGGCGTTTCCAACAATCAGCGTTTGCGACAACAACTTCAACAAACGGCGGATCGGGGAAAAATTCCGCTGTTTATGCCGAAGAGAAAGTATTGCGGCGATAATGCCGTGATGATCGCCTTCGCCGCACCATGGGTTGCTTCGGCGGTACAATCAAACCCCAATCGGACGTTGGATGAAAGCGGAAGATAGGGCAGAGAATGGAGCAACCGGTAAAACAGAGTGGATTATAACGGCATGCATACCAGCGGACGACTGTCAATTTTAGTTTCGTATGCCTCCCTCCCTTCTTGTTTCACGAATGTTTAAATTCGCAATCCATCATACGGAAAAACACAAAAGATCGCAATCTAAATTTCGGAGCACGTACTTCAAAACACGCACAATAACACTTTCTCTTTATA
>JAFVCI010000008.1 GCA_017479315.1 Opitutales bacterium
GTCGGGTTGATTAAGGCGGCGGCAGCGGTTCAAATGCTCCGCGACTGTTTTAAGATCGAGTTTCTGCTGAATTTCGGCGTTGCCGGAGCTCTGACGGAACAGCTGAAAGTCGCCGATACCTGCTTTGTGTCGAAGGTCGTGCATTACGACATGGATACGTCGGCGTTGGATCACTGCGAAGTCGGCCGGTACTTAGAATACCCCGATATTTACTTACCCGCCTCCGCTGATATTTTAAAGACCGTTCGCGCACTTTATCCGAATATCCCGACGGTTGTTTGCGCCTGCGCCGACAAATTCGTGAATGCACCCGAACAAAAAGCAAACCTTCATCGACAATTCGGCGCGGATATTTGCGATATGGAAAGCGCAGCAGTGATTCTTATTTGCGATTTAAACCGCATTCCGAATTTGCTGATTAAAACGGTTTCCGACAGCATCACGGGCGGTGCCGATGAATTTCAAAAGCGCCTTAAAACCACCGCCGAAACGTGCATGACCATCGTCGACAAAGTGCTTGCGGCGGGTGTAATTTAATAAAGTACGCAAAGAAGCAAAGTCCATCGTTTGTCGACTGTATAGAGTACAATATCAGCGTTTCGCGATTGATCGACTGTCTTTAAAAAATCATTGCCCGTCTTTTGGGCGGTGTTTGTGTCAGGTGCGTATTTTAATACCGTTTAGAAAAATTCCGTCGCAGTTCTCACAACTTTCTTCGTTACTGCTCGGTTTATCACAGGCGGTCGCGGTGCAGACTAACACTTTTTCCCGTTCTACCGTCGCTGTTTTTCAAATCCACGGCAGATTACGGATGTTTCTTACTTACCGAACCGCTCGAAGGTTACTTTTTCGCTTTCGATCGTCGTAGAGAGCCCGTGCCCGGGATAAACGCAAGTACTCGGCGGCAACTGCGACAGGCGCGTAAGGGAAGTTTTCATTTTTTCTTCCGAACCGCCCAAATCCGTTCGCCCAATCGTTTGGTAAAATAACGTGTCTCCGACAAAAAGTTGGTTGTTTGCTTTATCATAAAAGCCAACGCTTCCGAACGTATGCCCCGGTAAATGCAAAACTTCGAACGACCAACCGCCGTATTTCAGCATCTCGCCATCGTTTAAAAGAACATCGGACTCAAACGGTTCATACGGCTGACCACCCGCAATCATTTTCTGCAAGGGAACGTTATTAACCAACGGCACATCATCCCGATGCAGGTAAAGCTTTGCTTTCAGGTTTTCCTTAAATGCTTTTGCATCCGCAACATGATCCCAATGCCCGTGCGTCAGAAACACATAAACTTCCAAACCGTTTAATTTCGAGCGAAGTGCCTTAAAACTTCCCGGCGCTGCATCGATAACGCAGGCAATTTTTCGTTCCCGATCGACGGCGTAATAAACATTCGTCCGATACGGCGGGTCGCAAATCAATGCTTCAAATCCGATCATACTTCAAACAGTCCGTCATTACGGCGCACAATCCAACGGTTCAGTTCCAGCGAAAACAAAACCCGTTGCAGGACTTCGGGCTCCAATTCGCAGTACACACACAATTCCGAACTTCCGAGTGCTCCCTTCGCCTTCAATGTTTCATACACACGCAACTCCGCGCCTTCCAAAGAAGGTTCTTTTTCGCGCCAAACATCCTGCATTTTTGCTTCAAAATCCAGCTGCAACGGTAACGGCGGCGCCGCCTTCAAATCCTCCAGTACGTCATCGACGCACGTCGCCAACGTCGCGCCGTCGCGAATAAGCGCATGGCACCCGCGGCTCAATGGCGAATCCACACGCCCAGGCGTCGCAAACACGGGTCGATTTTGGTCGTTGGCAAACGCCGCCGTCAGCATGCTGCCGCCCTTCACGTCGGATTCAATGACCCATGTTGCCCGCGACATACCCGACAAAATTCGATTTCTTCGCGGAAACGTCATGCGATCGGCACGCATCCCAAGCGGGAATTCCGACAGCAGACATCCGTGTTGTTTCAGTTGCGCGTACAAATCCGCATTTTCGGGAGGATAAATGCGATCCAGCCCACACCCCAACACCGCCACGGTCGGACCTTTGACGCGTAACGCCCCGCGATGGGCGGCGGTATCGATGCCGCGCGCAAATCCGCTCGCCACGCACCAACCGCGCTCGGCGCACTCGGCTCCAAACCGTTCCGCCAGTTGTAATCCGTACGCCGTCGCATACCGACTGCCGACAACGGCAATCATATTTTCCGACGGTCGCAGTGCCCCAAGCATGTATAAACCGATCGGCGGATCGTAGATGTTTTTCAACAGCGGCGGATAATCCGGATGCTCGAAGAAAATAAAAACAGCCCCCATCGCAGTCAAGCGTTGTTTTTCCACCGTCGGATCAAACAACGACCGCCACTGACATAAATTGGCGCAAGCGGCAGCCGTAATCCCGATCCGCTTAAAATCTGCCTCTGTTCCATTCAAAATTGCCTGCGGATCGTTGCCAAAATTTTGCAATAAACGCTGCAACGTTACCCACCCGACCCGCGGAAGCGCATTCAAAACCAAAAAAGCGTCTTCGCGCGACAAGGACATAACTAAGGATTACACCTGCAGTATGCCATATTTTTGATGATTACGGAATCGATTTTTGAAAATACGACAAAAAACAACATCCGGGAGATGGAAGACAGAAGTTGAGTTTTTGCGTGCGAAAGGACAAAAGGACAATTTTCGTTACGAATACATGGAGCAAGAGTAATGACGAATAATAAACGAGTAAGATTGACCAAAGTGGCAAAAGTATGAAGCGTAAAGGGGTTTTGAAGCGCTTTGGAGAACTAACGACGCGATATCATAAAAACACAAATAACATCAGGACAACGGAACTTGGAAAATCTAAATTTTTCGAGATAAGGAACAACAACGAACCAGGGGAGCCTGCTCACGCACAACAATCCACTCAACCCGCTATGCTACACACAAAAAAGCCGAATGACAACTACTTAGCAGAACTACACGACCCAATACCCTGCCCCCAGAACAGAGTATCACTACTGAAAGAAGACACCACCCCTACCGAATCTGATAGAGATTTACGCACTCACCACCCCCACCCTTCGGTGCTCCTTATCCCACTCAACCACTCCGTCAATCAACGCAAATAATGTGAAATCCCGTCCTAAACCGACGTTTTTCCCAGGATGGTACTGCGTGCCGCGCTGGCGCATGAGAATCGTTCCGACACGCACTTTTTCTCCGCCGTAACGTTTGACACCCAAATTCTTGCAACGGCTGTCCCGTCCGTTCCGCGATGAACCTTGTGCAGCATGATGCGACATAACAAATGATCCTTCCCTTAGTTTTTAAACTCCTAATTTTTAAATTCAACGGCTTCCA
>JAFVCI010000058.1 GCA_017479315.1 Opitutales bacterium
AGTACACATCGTAAAATCATGTCCAACGCAAATGCCGTTGGCTTTTTCGAGGGCGCTCTCACCAAGCGCTTAAAACCGGGAAGCGCGGTCAGAGCCGGCATGCTGGTCAGCTTTGACAATGACGATCAGTTCGTCGTGCCGTGTTCCGAAAAGAGCATTCCCTGGGGGATTGCCTTGCGCGACACGACCGCTTCGGACGACAAAACCTACGTGTCCGTTCAGCCGCTGTCCAACAACGGTCAAACGGCACGCATTTTGATGGCGGATGCCGTCAAAGCGGGTGAGCCGATAAGCTTTGCCAAAGACGGCTTCGCCAAAAAATCGGACGGCAACAACATCGTCGGTCTGGCACTTTCGAGCGGCGGAAAAGACGATCGCATCGAAGCCCTCACCACCCTCCCGTACAACCTCAAATAAATCTATTCTCTTATGGCAACCGAAACACAAGCAAACGAAACCCAATTCAATCAAAATTACTACTCGTCTGAACTGACGCAATTCGCCAATACGTCACAGGGCAACGAAGACATCGAAAAGGCGTTGAATTTCGCCGCACCGATCGTGTTTGTCGCGCGTCGATTTGAGTACAAAAAGATCGCCGACAACGATACGTTTTACTCGGAGAACGACGACATTCGCACCATCGGCAGCAGTTTCAAACACATCGATTTCAACGGCGAAACGATCCAGGCGAAAACATTCAACAAAGGTCTGACGGTTCGCGTGGACACCGACGACATTGCCGGCGGCGATTGGGAAGCGCGCTATGTGTATGCGCTTAAAAACCGTCTCTGTTGCAACGAATACCGTCGCACGATTAAGGCATTCGTCGAAACCATCAAAGCGGCTCAGAAGAAAGCCAAAAAGCAAATCGTCGAACCCGAAGCCTGGGCGGGCGAAAAAGCGCAACCGGATGCGGATCTTCGCAATGCAATCCTGATGGCGCGCTCCGAATACGGTTTTTCGCCGAACCGTCTGTTGTTCAGCGAAGGCGCATGGTACCTTCGTCAGAACTACTATGCGTCGCAGGACGATACGGCCGGTGCTCACATCGCGGCGGAATTGTCGCGCGAAGCATTGGCAGAAAAACTGCTTGTCGAAAACGTGCAACTGATCAAACAGGTGCATTTAGGTCTGCAAGGCAAAGAATTGGAAGGTGACGAAATCTTCGCGTTCTACGCCCAAAACGGACTATTAAAAGACGAACCGTCCGCCGTTAAACGCTTTGTGACGCCGTTCGACGACGGTTACCTGTTCCGCGTCTACGTCGAACCGCACACCAAGTACACCGATATTACCGTCGAACATTACAGCAATATCGTTGTAACGTCCGCCACCAACATTCTGCAAATCAAAGTCAAAGGCGCGTAATACACACAACATCTCGGGAGAGGGTTTCGCGCCCTCTCCCGCAACCAACCCTTAAACATTTAAACTCCAATGCCCGTTATCTCCATTCCCTGGACTTTACTCGAAGCTAAACATATTTCTGATTACCTCATTCAAGACCAACTGTCGGTTGTAAATAACTTCCGCGAAAAAGGCGATCCGAAGCACATCGATGCCGTTATAAACGATATTTGCGCGTACATTCAAAATCGCGTACCGCAAAAGTTTCATCCGAACCCGACAGCCCCCAATCACCTTCCGACGGCATGTAAAACCGCAGCATGTCATTTGGTGATCGTAGCCCTGCAATCGCGTTTGCCGGAACTGAAATTGTCGGACGACCAAATCCGCAACGCCCAACAGGCGCGCAAAACCCTGGATGACCTGGCGGCGATGTGGGAGAAACAATCAAACCCGAAAGTCACAAACCCGCGCATCGAAGCGGTGCATTACCGCAGACGCGACGCACGCCAATCGACGCTGAAAGGATTTTAACACCCCTCTTCCGTTGAAAGAATCATCATGAAACCGATTTTACGAAGCATTCAAACCAAGCTGATTGAAACCCTCAAAGCTTCGGAGCTCAAAAACGCGATGACCATCGTCGCAAGCGACGCTTTTTCCGTCGACGAACTCATTTCCCTGAAAGCGGCCCAAACGCAACCGTTCCTGCTGTTCGTTTCGTTGCCGTTTCCGTTGCAAACGCTCGGGTTGGCATCGTCCTGCTGGGGAACGTTGTCGCTTAACCTCACGCTGGCGCAATCGTTGCGGTACGACGAAGCGTCCGCGTTTGTCGATTGGGCGGAAAGGATAAGCTTTGAGGTAACGCAAAAGCCGCTGGTTGTCGATAACCTTTGGAACGGTCGCTTTGTTTTGACCGAAAAAGAACCGTGGACGCGGCTTGATTGGACGAACGGCACCGCGTTGCAGCTGCACTTTGTAACTTCCGATTTTAACGTTTCAAATATATGAAAATTACGCTTAAAACAGACCAAAAATCCTACGTTTTGGCGGGCGGAACCGCGCTGAACGAAGAACCGACGCACATATCCGTAACGGCGGAACGCACGTTACAATCCGTCAAAGCCGTTCGCGCCGCTTCCGTTCAAACCTACGACCGCGGAAATTTACAGGTTCGACTCGTGTTTGAAGTCGGACGCCTGCACAACGACCAGTCGGCGGCAATGGAACACATGCTCGTTCACGCGAGCGAAATCGCGCACGCGCACGGCGAAATCCTCATTCAATCGGAAGGTTCAAAAGTGCGGACGCTCACGCTGGAATCCGCCACCCTGGCGTCCATTCAAACGCACTGCAAAGGCAACGCTTCCTATACGACGTATGAAATTTACGGCGGGAAACTGCACGTTAATGCGCAATGAAAATCAACACCCGAAATTTATGAAAGATATGATGTTCAAAAGTACGATGTCCTCACCCGACTATTACAACGATTTCGGCAATCGTCGAAACTACAACGAACTGTCGGATGCTTACGACGAACAACTCAATCGCATCGCCGATCTTGAATGCCGGCTTGCGGAACTGGAGGAACAACTGAAACAGGCGCGACACTGATGACCTGGTTTTTATCCTGCAAGGCACCGGACAAGCGCGTTCAAAAGAAAACACTGTCCGAATGGGGCATTTTTAACGTCGAACGGCACGTTCTTAATCAGGGAACCGATACGTTGACGTTCCAAACCGCTTCCGCGACGCAATCCTTCGCCGCCGAGAGCGTGATTGAAATTTTCAAAGACGACGTACGCTGGTTTTGCGGACGCATCACGCAAACGCCCTGTTTTTACGGTGCAACGCAAGAATTGGCAACCTGCCGTGTTTCGGGACCCGCGTGGTACCTGGAACATCTGGTGTTCCAACAGCCGTGGGAGTATTTCAAGGACGGAACGGGAAAGACCGAAATCGTTTCCCGCAGCGTATGCCTGTTGGGACAGGATAAAGACGGAAAACCCGTTCACGCCGCGCAATGTTTGAAGGATATTGTCACCTACGCTCAAAACCACGGCGCGCCAATTGTCTGCGGGGATATTGTCGGCTTTGATTTTGCATTTCCGTGCGAAACCGTTCGCGACTGCAGTTGCGCCGAAGCATTGATGAAAATTTTGCGCTGGACACCCGATGCGGTCGTTTGGTTCGACTACGCAACACCGCAACCGACCTTGCGGATCGCACGCGCCGATCGTCTCGGAACAACCGCTTTATCGCTTTCGAAGTGTTCGCAATTTTCGATGGTTCCGAGGAATGACCTGCAAATCAAAGCCGTTGTGTTGAAATACGAACATTCGCATTCTCAATCGGGCGAAACCTGGAAAACCGTTACGACGGACGCCTACCCGAACAAAGAAGCAGGCGAAGGCTTCAACGCGCTGGTGCTGACGATTGAACTGGAAGGCACGCATTCACACGTTCAGGAGCAGTATGTGGAAACAAAACCCATCGAAACCGCTTCGGTCGCCTGGTGGAAGGAACATTTTCCCTGTTTGAGCCAAACGGCGGATAAGGATATTCAAATTTCGAATGTTCGCTGTTCGACGAAACTGAAAAATGAACTGACTAAGGGAGCCGTTGCCCCGTGGATGGGATGTCGCGCGGAGTATGCAACGATTACCGCCGACGTCAGTTACAAAACCGCCGACAGCGTGGTCGAAAACAGAACGTTTTCCCTTAAATTTTGCGCCACCGATGCCGTTTCGCGCACTTATCGAACAGCGGTATTCCTCAGCGAAGGCACGGAACCGCCGAAGCATTTGGCAAAAATTATCTACGACGCCACGCACTGCCTGCGTTACGAAGGGCGGCTGCAACTGGAATGCGAAGAATTATCCGATTCCTTCATGGGGCAAACGCTGAATTTTACCGACGGTCACGCCGAATGGCGCAAATTAAAGCTTCCGGTACAGGAAGAACGCTCCTTTTTGGATTCGGGAACGGTACAACTGAAATTCGGCGCGCCGAAGCAACTCGGTCCCAACGACCTTTGCCAGCTGATGCACACACACCGCATGCGAACCATCACGGAAGATACGAACGCACGCTTTGCCGCCAAACGCTCCGGAAGCACAAAAACGTACTTCCCGCACATGACGCCGTTGGTCAATTCGATGATCGACCGCGGACAGTGCAAACAGCTGACGATTAAGGATAAAGATAAGAAGGTCGTCCTCAACGCCGCCGCTTTACCCGAAAAAACCGAAATCAAGCTCAAAGAATTTGCCGTCGTTGAAAACGGCGAACTGAAGACCGTTTGGATCCCGTCCTCTTAAATTTCCGCTTCATCGTCCGGTTTTTCGCCAAATTAACGTCTTTTAACCCAACCTTCCCATCGTCATGCAACCGTACCGCACCTTTGTGAACGCCCTCGGGGTCAGCAACACCATCCTGCTTCGCCCCGAAACACCCTATAATTTCGCCACCATACGCGTCCCGCTGAAAACCTACTCTCATTGGTATTGGAACTTAAAAAAACTGACGATTGCGTACCACTACCGCATCGACGACGATCACATCAAACACCTGCTGGAATTGGAACCGCGGGCGACATCGGACTTACTTGACCGCATTCGCGGTTTCAATCCGTGGAATTTCGAAGCATCCGATGCCAAAGCCAAAACAAAAACGCGCGTCAATTTCGGTCTGTGCATGCCGTTTGACGCTTCCGTTCCGATCGAGCAACGTAATCAAATCGGGCAAAATAACGATGCGGCGTTCAAGAAGGCGCAACAGCGGAGCACCGAACTTTCCAAAAAACTTCCGCGTTTGTGCACCGACAAACTGCTACCATTGGAAACACCGATC
>JAFVCI010000059.1 GCA_017479315.1 Opitutales bacterium
GCTTCAAACTGATGCTTGTTTTGCTCACAAACATCGGCCGTTCGTTGTAAATCGCTACTGCGTTCCGTCGCCTCCTGTGCGCAGGCGAAGTGCGTCATCATCAAAGTCACGCGGTCGCGTTTCAGACGTTCGGGCGTTAATTGTCCCCATTCGCTTTCAAAAATCCCCAACCGATGCATGCCCGTTTCCACTTGAATAATCGCATCGGTCGAAGCGGACGACACAATACCCTCCCAGCATTCCAGTTGTTTTAAACTGTTCAGAATCGGCGTAAGGCGATGTTCCAAAAACAGCCCTTCGGTACCTTCAAAAATGCCGTTGACGATGTTGATTTGCAACGTCGGGAACGCTTTTCGCAACAAAATGCCTTCGTTGATGAATGAAACATACACCGCTTTACAACCGTTCTCAACCAACGGTCGGACGGCTTCAACCAACCCAAGCCCATACCCGTAACCCTTCATCATGGGACACACTTCGACGTCGGGTGCCTGTTTTTTCAGAGCCAGATAGTTATCTCGAACGGCGTTTAAATCAATCGTAATGCGCGGTTGCGTGAGGAGCATAATCTTTATTTCAATCTAACGGAAAGACCTCGTATTTTGCAACTTCCGAAATTAACGATTTTAATCCAGTGCCGTTGAGAACAATCTCCGTTTTTCCGTCGTCGCAAGCGAGTTGCAAAGCACCGTCATCGGTCAATTTGTCAAATCGTCCCGTCAGTTGCTTTTTTTTATCTTCGTCGAAAACGGTAACTTTTTGCCCGAGATAAAGCCAATAGTTCTTACTGTCGAATCGACAAAACAGATCTTCTTTGTCGTAAAACGCCGCCAAGCCCTTTTCACGAACAAGCGCGAGATTTTTCCAAAACAATTGCGCAAAATGATATACCGACCGACGCAGTTCGTCTTCCGTAAAATCTTTTTCGCGATACAATTTACGTTCTTTCGGAAGCGAATTCAAAAACGATTTTACGGAGGCGGTCGGTTGATCGATGTTTGAAAAATCTTCCAAATTATAGTTAATGCCGATGCCAACGGTGATCCAATAACGCGAATCTTCCTTGCGCACCGCCGTCAGACAGCCGCCGATTTTTTTGAAATTTTGCCAACCGTCAAAATCTTCAACCATCACATCGTTTGGCCATTTAATTTTAAAACATTTCGGCTGACTCGTTTCCCAAGCCAAAAGTTGACACGCCGTGTACGCGGCAATTTGTGAAAACGGCAGAATTTTGTCGGTGTAAAAAATCAAATTAACGTGAAAATCCTCTTTGTCCGAAACCCACTTGCGTCCGTGCGAACCGATACCGTTTGTTTGTAGGGGAGCAAAGAGGACGATGTGGCGATTGCTTTTTAAAGCTTCCGCCCAGTCATGCTCCAAAGCGTATGCATGCGTAGACGTAACGGGTTGTTCGAAAATCCGATAACATGTATCGGAATGGCGAATTTCAACGTACTTTTTTGGATGATCCACGTATTCCTTCCCTTAACTGCCGCCGATAACGATACAGTGCCTCAAAGTTCTTTTCCGCACCGATCGGTTTTAAATGATAGAGTTGTTCCGCTTCGTTCCAATACGCCTGACCCGAGACGTTGGCTTCGTAAAGGTGGCTGTAGAGATATTTATCGTCACGGTGCAACGGCGTCTGTTGCAGGGCGTTCGGAACCGCTTGCGGAACTTCATGCGCGATCAGCTTGTAAGCATTGTTAAGGGCTTCGTTGATACTGTTGCTTTTGGGAGCCAGTGCCAGAAAAACGGTTACATGCGACAGATTGATGGCGCATTCCGGCATGCCGATTTTTTCGCACGCCGTATAAGCCGAAACGGCGAGCGTCAGACCGCGCGAATCCGCCAGGCCGACGTCTTCGGACGCCAAAATTACCAATCGACGCGCAATAAACAGCGGATCTTCTCCGCCTTTCAGCATGCGTGCCAACCAATAAACCGCCGCATCGGGATCGCACCCGCGCACACTCTTGATGAACGCGGAAATCATATCGTAGTGATCGGTTTCGCGCGCATTATAGTTCGCATGCCAGTGCTCCAATTCCGCTTCAACCCTTTCCGCATCCAGCGTTCCGCCGATCGGCGTACTCAAACACAAAAATTCCAGCAAGTTCAGCGCGCGCCGCAGGTCGCCGTCCGCAATGCGCGCAATTTCCGCCAAAACGTCGTCGGGAACGGTTATTTTCAGTGCTCCGAGACCGTTTTTTTCGTCTTTAAGCGCGGCGGTGAGGATTCGGAGGATATTTTCCGGCGTCAATCGGTGCAGTTCAAACACATAACTGCGGCTCAAAAGCGGCGGAATGAGATAGAAAGCGGGATTGTGTGTCGTGGCACCGATTAACTGCAACCGTCCGTTTTCGCAAAACGGCAGCAATACATCCTGTTGCGAACGATTAAAACGGTGAATTTCATCGATAAAAAGGATACTTTTCGTATCATGCGTTGCCTGCCGGATTTTGTCCCGCAAATCATTCAAATTCGACAAAACGGCATTGAGTGCGATGAGATGCTTCCCGAGATGCTTGGCAATCAAATGCGCAAGCGCCGTTTTCCCGCAACCGGGCGGTCCGTACAGTAAAACGTTCCCGGAGCCGCCGTTTTTAAGCCAATTCTGAAACGCACTTTTTTCGGAAAGCAAATGCGCCTGCCCGACCATCGCTTCCAATGTTTGCGGTCGCATCCTCTCGGGCAACGGAACCTGTTTTACCGAGGTTTCGGTTTCGTTTGAAAAAAGGGTCTCCTCCCGCTGTTCAAACAACGACATCCTCCGTTATTTTGAAGAGTTTTTCGGAATTGTTAAGGTTTAATCCTGCAGTTTCCGCTTCGAACGCCTTTGGTTATCATTACCGTCAAAGGCAAAGCACCACCCGCACCGCGGCAGCAGGATTTTAGAGTACAAGCGAGTGGCAACCGTCCGTTGCGCTCCATTGAAGTTCCTTCTCCTTATTCAAACCGCGCCTGTCCGTTCTTCACCCACAAACAACTTTTCAAAATCGCATCCTGTTCATCACACCGCAACTGTTGCGTATCTTTGTCGAACAGATATTCAACAAGGGCAAACAGATTGGAAGCAAACATCTGCGAAGCGGAGGTTGCAACCAGACGCTCCCAGTAACCTTCGCCGAGGATATGAACACCATTCGGGGTTGTTACATTTTGCCCCGCAACCAAACCCTCCGTATTTCCGCCCGCTTCCACCGCCAGATCCACGACAACGCTCCCGGGTTGCATGGCATCCGTCATGGCTTTTGTGAGAATGAGCGGTGCTTTGCGAGCGAAAACCTTTGCGGTTGTAATCACAATATCCGAACGAACGCAAACGGCAGTCATGCCGTCGCGTTGCCGTTGCAATTGTTCATCCGTCAATGCTTTGGCGTAGCCTTGTTGCGTGCTTCCCGTCTGCCCGAGATCGATTTTGACAAACTTCGCGCCAACGGAGCGTACCTGTTCCTCTACTTCCGGGCGCGTATCGAACGCCTCCACGCGCGCACCGAGGCGTTTTGCGGTGGCAATCGCCTGCAACCCCGCCACTCCGACGCCGATGACAAAGACGCGAGCCGCCTGCAATGTTCCCGCAGAAGTGACCAACATCGGGAGGGTTTTGCGCAGATATTGCACGCCTTTCAAAACGCCGACATAACCCGCGAGGTTCGATTGAGAACTGAGGGCGTCCATTTTTTGCGCAAACGATGTGCGCGGAATGCGTTCCAACGCAATAACGTTGATTTGTTGCTTTTTAAACGCTTCCAACGCTTCTGGATAACGAAACGCGTCAAAAAAACTGATGTGCCACGCGTGTGGCTTCAAATGAGCAATATCGGTTCCGTCGAGCGGCAAAACATGCAAAACAACATCCGCATTTTGAAGTTCCGAAGAACGCTTTTCGTTCAAAACTACCCGCGCACCCGCCTGTTTATAGGCTTCGTCCGAAATGAGGCTTTTTTCTCCCGCGCCCTGTTCGACAACAACGGAAATCCCGAGTTGAACGAATTTCTTAACCGTTTCGGGCGTAACAGCAACGCGCGTTTCTTCCGATATTTCCCGCGGAACAAAGATCTGCATGCTTTTATGGAACAACGAAAGAATGTTTATTTCAATTTCTTTTGTTATCGACTGAACACTCTTTTACCGAGCCTCCCTAATCTGCCCCATACACCGACGGAAATGTGCTTGTGCCCAAAAAAATTAAAATTCCGAAAGCAACTCTTCCCAGGCAATACGATTACGACTGTTTTTGTTGCGTTTTCAGCCAACACACCAGTTGTTCCATCCCTTCTTCGTTTGAAACCTGCGGTACGTAATGTAAGTCCATTTTGGCCGCCGAAATATCGAAATAATGATCCTGCGACAGCTGTTGTGCGACAAAACGCGTCATGGGTGGCTGTTTTTTAATAAAACAGCACTTATAAAGGAATTCTAAACAGGCAC
>JAFVCI010000060.1 GCA_017479315.1 Opitutales bacterium
CGGTTTGATGGAAGGTGCGCAAAACGGTGTGGTCGCCGGGTATCCGGTGGTTGATGTGCGCATGCGCATTGTGGACGGTTCGTTCCATGAAGTGGATTCGTCGGAATTGGCGTTCAAGACGGCGGGTATTTTTGCCTTCAAAGAGGCAATGAAGAAGGCCAAACCGATTTTACTGGAGCCGATTATGAAGGTGGAGGTGACGACTCCGGAGGAGTATCAGGGGGATATCATGGGCGATTTAAATCGTCGTCGCGGTCAGATTCAGGGGATGGAGAATAAAGGAAATGCGGCGGTGATTACCGCGTTTGTCCCGTTGGGGATGATGTTCGGGTACGCCACCGACATTCGGTCCTTGACAAAGGGGCGCGCGTCTTATTCGATGGAACCGTCGCACTTTGAACAGGTGCCGTCGAATTTGTTGAGTAGGATCGTAGAGACGGCTTCCAGGGCGCCGGCGCGTTTGTAAAGGTGAGGAATATGGCGGAAAAAATTGAGATTAAGTTGAAAAGCTTCGATTATCGAATGTTGGATAAGTCGGCGGCGGAAATTGTAAATACTGCTAAACATTCGGGTTCGCGGGTGTGTGGTCCCGTGCCGATGCCGACGCATATCGAACGTTTTACGGTGAACCGTTCGCCGCACGTTGATAAGAAATCGATGGATCAATTCGAACTGCGTACGCACAGTCGTTTAGTTTTAATTAAAGAGGCGACGCCGCAGAGGGTGGATGATTTGAAGCGTTTAATCTTGCCGGCGGGGGTGGAGATTGCTGTTCATCTTTGATGTTTTTTATTGACGGGCATGGCGTAAATTTTTTAGTTCTAATGCAGGTTGTTGCTTCGATCTGCCACTTAGCAGTATGAAAGATCGGTTGTTATTGGTTGGAAGGAAAGTCGGCATGACGCAGTTGTTCGATAAGGACAACCGCCTGTTGCCGGTGACGGTTGTTTTGGCGGAGCCGTGCGTTGTGAGTCAGATAAAAACGGCAGAGACGGACGGTTATATGGCGGTTCAGTTGGCGTACGGCGTTAAGAATAAGGTAACCGCGCCGGTTGCGGGTCATCTGAAGAAGGCGTCCGTTGGGGAAAATTTGTCGTGTTTCAAGGAATTTACGACGGATGATGTAAGTGCTTTTTCTTTAGGCCAATCGCTGAATACGGATTTATTTGCGGAAGGGCAGCTGGTGGATGCGGTTGCCGTCAGCAAGGGAAAAGGTTTTCAAGGCGTGGTATTTCGCTACGGGTTCGGCGGCGGACGTGCAACACACGGTTCGATGTCGCATCGTCGCGGCGGAAGCTACGGACATTTTCGTCGCATGGGGCACGTTATTAAAAACCAAAAAATGCCGGGTCATATGGGATGCGTACGTACGACGGTTAAGAATTTGGAAGTCGTGAAGGTTCTTCCTGAGAAGCGCCTGATTGTTTTGAAGGGTAGTCTTCCGGGAGCCAGAGGCGGTTTTGTGTTCCTTCGTAAAGCGAAGAGTGTCATGTGAATAAGAGGAAAGAATGATGAAAATTCCGTTTTACGATGTGACCGGTGAGGCAAAAGGCGATCGCGAATATGCTATGGTTGAGTTTGAAGGCGATCGCGGGCTTCAGGTGTTGAAAGAGGTTATTTTGGCGTATCGTGCGAATGCGCGTCAGGGGAATGCCTGTACGAAAACGCGCGGCGACGTGAAGGGTTCCGGCAAGAAACCGTTCCGTCAAAAAGGGACGGGTATGGCGCGTCAGGGCGAAAAGCGCAGTCCGTTGGCTCGCGGCGGCGGTGTTGTTTTCGGACCGAAGCCGCGCGATTTTTCGGTGCGTCTCAATCGCAAGGAAAAACGTTTGGCATTGCAGCGGGCGTTGTTTGATGCGGTTCGCGAAGGGAAGTTGTTTGTACTGGAGGCGTTGAAGTCGCAGGAGGCTCCAAAAACGCGGGAGATGGCGACGGTTTTCGACAAAATAACGAAACGTTCATGTTTATTGTTGGACAGTGAATTTTCGAAAAACCAACTGTTGTCGCTTCGGAATTTGAAGCGCGTGTTTTCGATTGATATGGCTTCCGTAAATGCGCTGGATGTGACGCTTTATTTGAACATTGTTGTGACGGAGCGTGCGTTAACGGCGTTTTTGGAGAAAACAAAGGCGGAGGAGTAGAATATGGCGGAACCTTGGAATATTTTAAAGGAGTATCGCGTAACGGAAAAAGCGAGCAATTTGTCGGCGGTTGGAAATTGTTATACGTTTGAGGTTGTTGCGGATGCCAATCGTACGGCGGTTGCGGATGCGGTGGAGGCGGCTTTTAAGGTGAAGGTTAAAAAGGTGAATATCCTCGTTCGCAAACCGAAGATCAAGCGGAGTCGCATGCGGAAGTCGTTGCCCGGTTCGGTCGGCGGCATGAAAAAGGCGTTGGTATTTTTAGAGAAAGGGTATCACATCGAAGTGATATAAAGGGATGATGGTACTTGTTAAATCGGTTCCGGTAACGTCGAGTTGTCGGTTTTTGGTCAGAAATAAGGCGGAGGTAAGCAAAAAGCCTGCCGGACGTTCGTTGGTTTCGGGGCGTCATTTTTCTAAGGGGCGTAATTGCTACGGTCGCATTACCTTGCGCCATCGGGGCGGCGGTCATAAGCGTCTTTGGCGGGCGGTTGATTTTAAGCGTTCCAAGTTGGCGGTGCCTGCCGGGGTTGAGGCGATTGAGTATGATCCCAATCGGTCGGCGCTTCTGGCGTTATTGAAGTACGCGGACGGCGAGAAAGCTTATATTTTGGCGCCGGAAGGGTTGCGGATCGGTGATTCGGTGGTTTCGTTGGATAAAGCGGTTTCGAATTATCGGATCGGAATGAGTTTTCCGTTGTCCTGTATTCCATCGGGTTTGAAAATTCATGCCGTTGAAATGGTTCCCGGGAAGGGGGCGTCTTTGGCGCGGTCGGCGGGAGCGTCGCTGGAAATTATCGGTTTTGATAAGGGGTATGCGTCTTTAAAGATGCCGAGTGGCGAAATCCGTTTGGTGGATGAGCGTTGTCGCGCGACCATCGGGCGCGTCGGTAATTCCGATCATCAGAATGCGGTGATGGGGAAAGCCGGGCGTGCGCGTTGGAAAGGGTGCCGTCCGCACGTTCGCGGTTGCGCGATGAATCCGATCGATCACCCGATGGGCGGCGGTGAAACGGGCGGCGGTAATCATCCGGTTTCCCCCTGGGGGCAGCTTGCGAAGGGTTACATTACGCGTAAACGTACAAATGCAAGCGATCGGTTTATTTTGGTGCGTCGTAACGGCAAGAAGGTGAAAAGAGGGTAATCTATGGCACGTTCGTTAAAAAAAGGTTTTTTTGTGGATCCTAAGTTGATGGATAAGGTAAGTGCCTGTGTCCAATCGGGTGATAAAAGACCCATTCAAACGTGGTCGCGTCGCTCGACCATTACGCCGGATTTTATCGGTTTGAATTTCAATGTGCATAACGGGAAGACGTTTCTTCCGGTGTATGTGACGGAAAATATGGTGGGGCATAAATTGGGTGAATTTGCTCCGACCCGTACGTTTAAAGCTCATAACCCGCATACGAGAAAAGCCTGATGAAAGTACAAGCTTTAGTGAAGAATGTTCGTATTTCGCCGCTTAAGTTGCGACCGGTAGCAGGGTGTTTGGTCGGGATGCAGGCGCAGGAGGCGTTGCAGACGTTGCGCTGGATGAAGCAAAAATCCGCGCGTCTCTTGTGGAAGTCTGTCAAAAGTGCCGTTGCGAATGCCGAGAACAATTTGAATGTTCCCGGCGAGCGTTTATCAATTTGCGAAGCGCGCATTGACGAAGGTGTGGCGATGAAGCGTTTTCAGCCGGTTTCGCGCGGTTCGGCACATCCGATTCACAAGCGTGGCAGCCGCATCAGAATTGTATTGACGTGGGACGAAGAGAAACGTCAGTTTGGGGAAGGTTAGTATGGGACAGAAGGTAAATCCGATCGGTTTTCGTTTGCCGGTGCGTCATGATTGGCGTTCATATTGGTATGCCGAAGGTTTGGGTTATGCGTCCCGCATAAAGGAGGATTTTGTCGTTCGTCGCTTTCTGGGGGAGAAATTGCATTACGCGTCCGTTCGGGATGTTCTCATAGAGCGTGCGGGAACGCGTGTTCGCGTAACGATTTCGAGCGGTCGTCCCGGCGTAATTGTCGGTCGCAGAGGTGCTGATTTGGAGAAATTGCGCACGTCGCTTCGCAAGTTGCTGGGCAAAGAGGTTCTTCTGGATGTTCAGGAAGTGAAGAGTCCCGATTTGACGGCGAAATTAATTGCGGAAAATATTGCGGTGCAGCTGGAGCGTCGCGTTTCGTTCCGTCGCGCCATGAAAAAAGCGACACAGTTGGCAATGAGTATGGGCGCAAAGGGAATTCGTTTGCAGTGTTCCGGGCGTTTGGGCGGTGCCGAAATTGCCCGTTCGGAATCGCAACGTTTCGGTTCCGTTCCGTTGCATACGTTGCGTGCGGATGTGGATTACGGTTTTACGGAGGCGCAGACGGTGTACGGCACCATCGGCGTCAAGTGTTGGGTTTGTACGGAGGGGAAGAAGGAATAAGCGATGGCAATGTTACTTCCGGCTCGGACGAAATACGCCAAGGTTCAAAAGGGGCGTATTTACGGTAATGCCAAGGGTGGCGCGGAATTGGCTTTCGGAACGTTTGGTATTCAGGTGTTGGAACGCGGGCGTATTACGGCGGCGCAGTTGGAAGCGGCGCGTGTGGCGATTAACCGTCATTTGAAGCGAAAGGGAAAAATGTGGTTGCGCGTGTTCCCGCAGAAGCCGATTACGCGTAAGCCTGCCGAAACCCGTATGGGAAAAGGTAAAGGCAGTGTGGAGTATTGGGTGACGATCGTAAAGCCCGGGATGATGTTGTTTGAGGTCACCGGCGTGCCGTTGGCGGTGGCGCAGGAGGCGATGTCGCTGGCAGATCGGAAGTTGGGTTTGCGTTGCCGGTTTTTAAGTCAGGAGGCGTTGGTTCAGCGGTTTTAGGTATGAAAAAGAAGGATTTTTCGACGTTGAAGCCTGCGGAGTTGCAAGAGAAGTTGGCGAAGTTATCGCAGCAGATGTTGGAGTTACGCATGAAGAAGCAGTTGGGGCAATTGAAAGTTCCGTCTGAGTTGCGCCAATGCAGGAAAGATCGGGCACGCATTTTGACGGTTTTGTCGAGGCAGTCGTTGTAAAAGGCGGAGAATGGAACAGGAACAGAGAAAATTGCGTAAAACGCTGGTTGGTGAAGTCAGAGGGCACTTGGGGGATAAGACGGTGAAGGTGGTGTTTTTTTATAAGAAGCCGCATCCGTTGTTCCGAAAGGAAATTAAACGCAAGACGGTGCTGTATGCGCATGATCAGGAGAATAAGTGTCAAGTCGGTGATCGGGTTGAGATTATGTCGACGCGCCCTTTAAGTCATTTAAAGCGTTGGCGCGTGGTTCGCTTGTTGGAGAAAGTGCAGAGGTAGGGACGTTATGTTGCAGATGGGGAGCGTGTTGAATGTGGCGGATAACACTGGCGCAAAAAAGGTTGCGGTGATCCGTCGTCTGGGACAATTAAGTCGGACCGCCGGGATTGGTGATATTGTCATCGGTTCCGTGAAAGAGAGCACACCTGAGGCGAGCGTCAAAAAGGGGGAAGTCGTGCGTGCCGTGGTGGTTCGTACCGCTTATCCGATTTTGCGGGAAGACGGTTCTGGTTTGCGTTTTGACGATAACGCATGTGTGATTATCGACGCCGCCAATAATCCGAAAGGAACGCGTGTGTTTGGTCCGGTGGCGCGCGAATTGCGTCAGAAGAATTTTTCGAAAATTATTTCTTTGGCTCCGGAGGTTTTGTGATGAAATTTAAAATCAAGCGGGATTCGGAAGTGGTTGTGATTTCCGGGGAACATAAAGGAAAAAAGGGGAAGGTTTTGAAGGTGCTTCGCGATTCTCAACGCGTTTTGGTTGAGGGTGTGAATGTGCGTAAAAAGTGTCTCAAAAAATCGCAGGAAAATCCGAAGGGCGGAATGATTGAAACGGAGATGCCGATTCATTATTCGAATGTGATGTTGGCGGATGCCAAAGCCTCGGGTGCGAAGAAGGGTGTTGAACGTTCCAAAGAAGGGTGAGTGTTATGGCGACGACCGTTTTGAAGGATTTGTATGAACAACAAGTGGTTCCCGCTCTCGAAAGAGAGTTGGAGATTAAAAATATCCATCGTGTTCCGAAGCTCGAGAAGATTGTTTTGAATTCCCGCATTGATGCGGAGGCGGATAAGGCGCACGTGGAGCAGTTGGTGAAAGAAATTGGTTTAATCGCGGGACAAAAGCCTCTGTTGATTAAAGCTAAGAAGAGTATTTCAAATTTCAAGTTGCGTCAGGGGATGCCGTCCGGCGTTAAGGCGACGTTGCGCGGAAGGCGGATGTACGATTTTCTTTATCGCCTTATTCATATCGTTCTTCCGGTGATCCGTGATTTTCGCGGCGTTTCGAAGCGGATGGATAAGCGCGGCAATTTGAATATCGGTATCGAGGATCATTCGATTTTCCCGGAGATTAAAATCGAATCGAGCAGTCGGCAGAATACCGGTTTGGATATTGCAATTGTGACAACGACCGACAGCGATCGCGAGGCGTTGTTGTTGTTGCAAAAATTGGGAATGGTTTTTCGGAAGTAGTATGGCAAAAAAGTCCTCCATTGAGCGAAACGAGCGTCGCGCGCGGTTGATTAAAAAGTATGCGGCGAAGCGGAAGGAGTTGAAGGCGAAAATTTTAAATCCGGAAACATCGGATGAGGCGTTTTTTGCCGCTCAGCGCGAATTGGCGTTGTTGCCGCGTAATTCGTCGCCCGTTCGTTATCGAAATCGTTGTTCGATTACGGGGCGCTCGCGCGGTTTTTACGGAAAGTTCGGCGTTTCGCGTTTGATTTTGCGTGAATTTGCGTCCGAGGGTTTGTTGCCGGGGGTAACGAAGGCATCTTGGTAGTTATGGATACGATCGGGGATTTTTTGACGGTTATTCGTAATGCGAATCGGGTTCGCAAGGCGAGTTGTTGCATTGCGTTTTCCCGTGTGCGTCACGCGATTGCTCTTTTATTGAAAAAGGAGGGGTACATCGCCGGCGTGGAGGAGGTTGCGGACGAAAAGGGGCGAAAGTCGTTGGTGGTGCGTTTGAAATACGTGAAGGGCTGTCCGGTTTTAAATGTTTTAGAACGGTGCAGTAAGCCGGGCGCGCGTTGGTATGTGGATTGCGCGCATATCCCGAGCGTGTTGAGCGGTCTCGGGATTTGTTTGTTGTCGACGTCAAAGGGAATGATGACGGGGCAGCAGGCAAAGACAATGAATGTCGGCGGTGAGTTAATTTGTAAAGTGTGGTAGAGCGATGAGTCGTATAGGTAAATTACCGATTGATTGCGGCGAAAAAGTGACGGTTACCGTGGATGGTTCGACCGTGACGGTGAAAGGACCGAAGGGGGAGTTGAAACAGACGTTTGCGCCTTGCGTAACTATTCGTCAAGAGGATCGTCATATTTTGGTAGAGCCGAAGGGTTCCGATCGTTTTTCGTCGGCGATGCACGGTACGGTGCGTGCAATCATTGCCAACATGGTTAAAGGGGTACAAACGCCCTTTTCGAAAAATTTGGAAATTCAGGGCGTCGGTTTTAAAGCGGCTTTGAACGGTAAATTTCTGGATTTGGCGCTCGGGTATTCGCATCCGATTAAATATCCCGTTCCGGACGGTATTACCGTTCAGGTGAAAGACGGAACGCAGATTCATGTCGAGGGAGCCGATTGTTGCAAAGTCGGTCAGGTTGCGGCGGATATTAAGCGTTATTATCCGGTGGAACCGTATAAAGGCAAGGGTGTGCGGATTGTCGGTGAGTATATCCGTCGTAAGGAAGGCAAGAAGAAAGCATAGCGTATGAAATTGCTTGAAAAACAGCGGTTGGAGGCGAAGCGGCGGGCGCGTATCCGTTCGCGCGTTCACGGAACGGCGGATCGTCCGCGTTTGGCTTTATGTCTCTCGAATAAACATGCGTATGCGCAGTGCATTGATGATGAGGTCGGGAAGACGTTGGTGTCTTTGTCTTCCATGTCGAAGAATATAAAGTCGCAACGTATAAAGCCGAACCGCGCCGGCATGGAGGTGTTGGGGAAGATGTTCGGTGCTCTTTTGAAAGAAAAAGGGATTGAGCGCGTTGTTTTTGATCGTTCGGGTCGGTTATACTTCGGTTGCGTTCGGACGTTTGCCGATGCCGTTCGTCAACAGGGGATTCAATTTTGATGGATAATTTAGGAATGACAGCGGAAAATGAGCGGGCGGCCGGCGGTTCGCCGTTGGATTTTTTGACGGAAAAGCGGGAATTGATGCTTTCGGAGGTGCCGGAGGGTTGGGAAGAGCGGACGGTTTGTGTGAACCGTTGTGCGAAGGTGTCGAAGGGCGGTCGTCGTTTCAGTTTTTCGGTGCTGGTGGTTGCCGGTAATAAAGCGGGTCTGATTGGTTACGGTATCGGGAAAGCGAAGGAGGTGACGGATGCCGTTCGCAAGGCAAGCGAAAGTGCCAAGAAGCATGTGTATAAAGTTTCCTTATTGAATAACACTATTCCGCATGTGACTTTGGGTGTTTCCGACGGTGGTCGCGTGATGTTAAAGCCTGCGTGCCACGGTACGGGTGTTGTAGCCGGCGGCGGTGTGCGTGCGGTTTTGGAGTTGGCGGGCGTCAAAGATGTATTGTCGAAGTCGCTCGGTTCCAAAAACGGTATCGGTGTGGTTTGCGCAACCGTTAAAGCGCTTTTGAAAATGCGTACCAAGCAGCAAATCAATGCGCTTCGAGCGGCAGAAGCGGATGTGCTCGCGTAGGGAAAGGAAGTAAAATGCGATTGGATAAATTACCTTTTACGCCTAATCGTTTGAAGAAAAGCAAACGTTTGGGGTGCGGTCGGGCGTGCGGTCACGGCGAGACGTCGACGCGCGGGAATAAAGGCGGAAATGCACGTTCCGGGTATTCGACGCCTCATAATTTTTCCGGTATTCCCTGGTATCGTAAATTTCCGAAGCGCGGTTTTAACAACAGCAATTTCAGGAAGTTGTATCATGTGGTCAATCTGGGGTTGTTGGATTCGGTGTTGCCTGCGGATTTTTCGGCGATCGTTGACCGAAAAGTGCTATCGGATTTGAAACTTATCGATGAAGATCATCTTCCGATTAAGGTGTTGGGGAATGGCGAGTGGAAGCGTTCGCTTTCGTTCCGGGTTGGTAAGGTAAGCGAGGGTGCAAAAGCGAAGATTGAGGCGGTCGGCGGTAAAGTGTTGAGTGCTTAACGATCTATGTGGGTGGCGTTTCTAAACTGTTTTCGAATTCCCGAGCTGAAGCAGCGTATTTTATTCACGCTTTCGTTGCTCTTCGTGGCGCGGATCGGGTGCAACATTCCTTTGCCCGGGATTGATCCGTCGCCGTTAAAAACTTTTTTCGAATCTCAAAAGGTCGCGGGCGGCGGTCAGTTGATCGGTCTTTACAATCTGTTTACAGGCGGGGCGTTTCTGAAAGGGGCAATTTTCGGGTTGGGTGTCATGCCCTACATCAGTGCCTCAATTATTTTTCAGTTGTTGGGCGTGATGATGCCGTCGTTGGCAAAAATGCAACAGGAAGGGGAATTCGGTCGCCAGCGTCTGATGCAGTACACGCGTTATTTGACGTTGTTGATTTGCCTTATCCAAGGCGGACTGTTGGTGATGGCGTTGACCAATTATCCCGACAAGTTGTTTCCGGGGTTTGATGCGTCGACGTACGGGTCGATTGCGCTTTACAACGGTTTTTGGTTTTTGTTGGTCAGTACGTTTCTTTTGTCCACGGGTACCATGATTTTGACATGGTTGGGCGAACAGATTACGCAACACGGCATCGGAAACGGGATTTCGCTGTTGATTACGGTCGGTATTTTGTCGGGGTTGCCGCAAAGCATGGTGTTGTTTGGTAAAATGTTCACAACACCTTTGGGCGTGGAAGAAGGCGTGCGGTTGGGTTGGCTCCAGGGGTGCTTGATGATTGCACTGTTGTTTGTCGTGATTGCAGCGATGGTGGCGGTGACGCAGGCGAGCCGTAAAATTGTTGTACAATACGCCAAGCGGGTGGTCGGTCGAAAGATGTATGGCGGGCAGAGTTCGTTTTTGCCGTTAAAGGTTAATTATGCAGGTGTGATGCCGGTCATTTTTGCGAGTGCGTTGTTGATGTTTCCGCAACAGTTGTTGGCGTATCTGGGTGCCGCCTTCGGTATTTCGGCGTTTCAGGAATGGTCGATGTTTTTGGTGCAGGGCTCCTCTTTGTATTATACCGTGTACGGGTTGTTGATTTTGTTGTTCAGCTACTTTTGGGTTTCCATTATGTTTAAGCCGTTGCAGATTGCGGATGAATTGAAAAAGAACGGCGGGTATATCCCCGGGGTTCGTCCCGGAGCCGATACGGCGAAGTTTTTGGACTTCGTGATGACGCGTTTGACGTTGGCGGGAGCGATTTTTCTGACGGCGATTGCGCTGTTTCCGGATATGCTGTACTTTTGGTATAAAATCCCGTATCGCGTGGCGTTGTTTTTCGGCGGGACGGGTACGTTGATTACGGTGGGTGTTCTACTGGAAACCACAAAGCAGATGGAGACCTACCTGTTGCAACGGAATTACGAAGGCTTTTTGTCGAAGGGAGCTTTGCGCGGGCGTTCCAATCTTTCTTCGCAGTTTCAGATGTTGATGAATTCCGAAGATAAGGGAATGCGTTGGCTCTTCGGAACGGTGATTACTTTGTTTGTTGCCGGTTTTGTTGCCTGGGGATTGCAGGTGCTGTTTTTCAAATAAGCCGTGGTAAAGGTTTCGGTCAAAACAGAGGCGGAAATTGACAAAATGCGCGAAGCGGGACGGTGTGCGGCGTTTGTTTTGGATGCGGTAAAAAAACAGGTCGCTCCCGGCGTTTCGACATGGGATTTGGATCAATTTGCTAAGAAAACCATGGATTCCGTTGGTGCCGTCAGTGCGTCTTACGGATACGGCGGCAAAAAGAATCCGTTTCCCGGTTATATTTGTATTTCGCTGAACGAGGAAGTCGTGCACGGGATCGGGCGAAGAGATCGGGTGATTCGGGAGGGCGATTTGGTCAGTTTGGATGTGGCGCTGTTTTATAACGGTTTTGCCGGAGACAACACGGTAACGGTTGCGGTCGGAACGGTTGATGGGGAGCGGGAGGCTTTGTCGAAGGTGACGGAGCAGGCATTGTACCGCGGCATTGAGCAAGCGAAAGAAGGTAATTGTATCGGCGATATTTCGTGGGCGATTCAGTCGTTTGCGGAAGCGCATCATCTGGGCGTTGTTTGGGAGTTGGTCGGGCACGGTATCGGGAAAGAGATGCACGAAGAGCCACAGGTTCCGAATATCGGTCGTTCGCATACGGGTGTGCATTTGAAAGCCGGCATGACCTTGGCAATCGAACCGATGTTGACGTCGGGAGCACCGCGGTTGCGTACGCTGGAAGACGGCTGGACGATCGTGACGGCGGACGGGAAGCCGAGTGCGCATTTTGAACATACGGTTTTGATAACAAAAGAGGCACCTGAGATATTGACAAGGGTGAAAAATTGATACAAAGTCATTTACGTAAGGGAAGAAAAGCGGAAAAATATGGCACGATTGATTGGCGTGGAGATACCGGACAATAAAAAATTGCTTTACGCGTTGCCGTACATTTATGGCATCGGGTTGTCTCGTTCGAAAGAGATTATCGAGGCGACGGGATTAAATCCCGATGATCGTGTGCATACGCTGAAAGAGGATGCTTTAAATAAATTGACGGAAGCGATTACGCATGCGACGTACCATGTGGAAGGCGATTTGCGTCGCGAGATTATCGGCAACATTAAGCGCCTGCAGAGTATTCGTTGTTATCGCGGTTTGCGACACATGCGCGGGTTGCCGGTTCGCGGGCAGCGAACCAGTACCAATGCCCGTACGCGCAAAGGAAAACGCAAGACGGTGGGAGTGAAGAGTGCCGAGAAATAGTGCGGAACGGATATGACGGAAGAAAAATCATCGGTTGAGAGTGTTCCTGCGGAAAAGGCGCAGGAGGGGGTGGCGGCGAGTGTTGCGATGGAACCGTCGAAGCATGTGAGAGCTCCGAAAGCAAAGACGGCGGATAAAAAGACGTCCGATGGAATGGTGAAATCTGAGAATAAACAGGAAACACCGCAGGCGGAAAAGACTGAAAAAGAGACGGCGGAGTCTCTGTTGAAAGAGGGGCTTGAAGAAAATTTAAAGATTAAGCGCGCCAAGGGGAGTAAGAATGTTACGACGGGTGTATGTCATATTGCGGCGACCTTTAACAATACGAAGGTGGTTTTTTCGGACGTAAAGGGCAATGTGTTGTCGTGGTCGAGCGCCGGGCGTTGCGGTTTCAAGGGTTCGCGCAAGTCGACGGCTTATGCGGGGCAGGTAGCAACGACGGAAGCGGCAAAAGTGGCGATGGGGCATGGATTGCGCGACGTTTTTGTTGAGGTAAAAGGACCCGGGATGGGGCGCGATGCCGCCATTCGTACGTTACAAACGGTCGGTTTGTCGGTTTCTGCGATTAAGGACGTGACGCCGATTCCGCACGGCGGTTGTCGTCCGAAGAAGCGGCGCAGGGTTTAATTTTTTTTGTGAAAGTTTAAGGTATATGCGTTACACGGGACCTACCACTCGCATCAATCGTCGTTTTAAAACGATTCTTTTCCCCGCTACCAAGGCGTACGAGCGGAAGCCTTATCTGCCCGGTATTCACGGTGCGCATTTAAGGCGCCGCGTGAGCGATTACGCGAAGGGCTTAACGGAGAAGCAGAAATTGCGCTTTATGTTCGGTTTGTCCGAGAAGCAGTTTCGTTTAACGTTTGAAAGAGCGAAGCAGGCGCGCGGCGTGACAGGTGAGACGTTTTTGCGCCTTCTGGAGTTGCGTCTGGATAATATCGTTTATCGGATGGGACTGGCAAAAACCCGTCGTGCCGCCCGGCAGATGGTTCTCCACGGGCATGTTCGCGTGAACGGGGAGAAGGTGAGTATTCCGAGTTACATCTGTGAACCCTTGCAAGAGGTTTCCGCCGGCGAGAAAGCGGCGTCGCGCCAGTTGGCGACGCGCAGTTTGGAAGCCAGTCAGGGGCGGAATTGTCCCGCATGGATGACGGTTCAGTCGGATAAGCTGAAGGGGGTTGTTAATCGTTTGCCGGTGCGCGAAGAGATGGTGCCGGATATCGATGAACAGCTGATTGTCGAGTTTTACAGTCGTTAATTTTTTGTTTTCATGGCTAAGAGACTGGGAAAGTTTGAGTTACCGAAGCGGTTGGTGCGCGTGGAAGAAACCGCAACGCCGACCTTTGCGTGTTTTATTGCCGAGCCGTTCGAAAAGGGGTTCGGGCATACGATCGGTAATGCTTTGCGTCGAATTTTGCTGAGTGCGATTGAAGGGGGTGCGATTGCGTCCGTCAAAATCGAGGGTTTCAGTCATGAATTTCAATGTTGCGACGGTGTTTTGGAAGATGCGACGGAGATTGTGTTAAATCTGAAGCAGGTGCATTTGAAGATGTCTTCCCATGAACCCGTCATGTTGCATATCGACGTCAATAAGGCGGGTGCGGTGACGGCGGGAGATATCAAAGCACCTGCCGGTGTGGAGGTTGTGAACCCCGAGCAGTTAATTTGCACGTTGACGAAGAAGCATCATTTTCAGGCGGATCTGAAGGCAATGTTGGGTCGCGGCTATCGATTGGCGGAAGAGAATAAGGAAAGCGATCAACCGTTAGGCGTGATTGCCATCGACAGTTTATTCAGCCCCGTGACGCGTGTGGGGTATCGTGTGGAGGATGCACGTGTCGGTCAAATGACCGATTTTGATAAGTTGATTTTGGAAATTTCAACCGACGGGCGCATATCGCCGGAGGAAGCGCTGAAGGATGCGGTTGCAATTTTGCGTCATCATTTGGACGTGTTCGATTGCATTTCTTCCGGTATAGTTGAAGTGGATGATGAGGCGCTTAATACAGAGGGTGAGGAAAATCGCCTGCGTAAGTTACTCGGTATGAGCGTTAACGAAATTGAATTGTCGGTGCGTGCGATCAACTGTCTCAATAATGCGGGTATTTTGACTGTCGGCGAGCTGGTGAGTAAATCGGAGGCGGAGATGTTAAAGTATCGTAACTTCGGAAAGAAGTCGCTGACGGAGATCAAGAATCGCCTGGAGCAGTTGGGGCTTTCGCTCGGAATGAAAATCGGCGAAGATTTAGCGAATTAGGCGGAGTGTTTGCGATTTTGAGAGTGGAGAGTTCGGTAGGGATTTAAAAAAAGGTTGTTTATGCGTCATTTAAAGCATCATTTTCAGTTGAGCGTCAAGCAGGAGCATCGCAAAAGTTTGATGGCGAATTTGGCTTCGCAGTTGTTTTTGCACGAAAAAATTAAAACAACCTTGATTAAAGCCAAGGCGTTGCGCCCTTTTGCCGAACGCATTATCACCTTGGCGAAGCGCGCGGCTTTGGCCGAGAAGCCCGAGCAAAAATTGCATTGTCGTCGTTTGGCGATTGCGCGCATTCGTAACGAAGCCGCCGTTAAAAAGCTTTTCGACGAAACGGTTTCGCAATTTTTAAAGCGCGATGGCGGGTATACGCGCATTTATAAATTGATGTCGCGCGTGGGTGACGGTGCACCGATGGCGTTGATACAGTTGGTGGAAGCTCCTTCCGAAAAGCGTCGTTCGACGAAACGCTCGAAAGTTGCCAAGACAAAGGCGTCGCAGGCAGATTCGGCGGAGAAGTCCGTAGCGGAAGCGGTCGAAACGGCGGCGGTTGAAGAAGTCGCAGGCGAGTCTCAGGGAGTTGCTGTTGCAACACAGGGCGAAGCGAAAGACGAAGCATCGTTCGTTCCGTCCGACGAAAAAGCACCCGAAGCGTAGGGCGATTCTGGTCGAAGTTGGTAATTTTTTTGGTTTTCGCCTGTTTTATAGGTGAGGCGGTCGGTTGTTATGTTGATGCCGATGGATGTCGTTGCATTTATCCGAAGTCAGTGGAGATGCGAAGATCCGTTGTGTGCGATTGATTTTTCGCAAACGCTTTGGGATGAGCTGTGTGAGCGCGCCTATTTGGATTTAACGGAGCGTTGCGGTCATCCGAAGGCATCGAAGTTTTGCATTCGTCTGGTCGGTCAGTCGGGCTCGGGAAAAACTTCGCAGTTACTTCCCGCTGTGAAAGCCGCTTTGGAAGCGCAATCGCAGAAGTTTGTTTCTCTGGCGGTTCGCGATTTTGTACCGTATCATCCGAATTTAAGCGCTATTCGCGAACATTACGACGAAGGGCTGGTTCGGGAAAAAACGAATGCCTTCGCCTTAACGTTGCTGACGTTGGTTTTGGTGCGTTGCATTCGTGGGCATTTGCCGATTTTGTTTGAAGTCACTTTATTATCGCCCGAGTACGAGCGTTTTGTGCATCGTTGTTTGTCCGAAGAAGGTTACGGTTGCGATTATCATTGCCTGGCGATTGCCAAAGAGACTTCCGATGCTTGGATTGAAGCCCGCTGTCGCGAAACGCATCGCGTGGTTTCGAAACGTTCGTCCGATTTTTTCTTCCAAACCCTGCAACCGGCGCTCGAAATCTTGCAGTCGGTTCGTATGCTCAATCGTGTGTTTATCTGGGATGCGTATCATACGGAACCGCAACGGACGCATTTTCCCGATGCACATTTGTGGGAAAAAATGCAAACCCTTGCGTACACGAATGTCGAACCGTTGAGTTTTGAAGCGGCGTTAGAATCCAAAAAGAGATTTCTGTGCAGCTTTTACCGCGAACATTCGTTTGTCGTTACCGATGAACAAATGTCGAACGGTTAAATCGTGCTTCTCACGGCAACGGTTTCGTATGTTCGCAGTGCGGGTGAAGAGGATATTCGGATATTCAGATGCTTCCCCGTATCGGTATGATTTTTGAGTAATATGGCTTTGGAGAATGATTTTTTCGGAAAAAATACGCAAAAAACAGGAGAATTTTCGAATTTATACGGGATATTTTTGGCGGGCGGGGCATGATTACAACCCTGAAAAGCGGATTTCTCCTTTCCATTAAAAAAGCGCGCAAGGTTCCGTTTTTAACGGAAGAGGATTATGAAAACGCTGTTTTTGATTCAAAGACAAAAGTGATGCGTCTTCCCATTTTTTCAATAAAGCCAAACATTTTTTAAATGTAAAAAACGAACGTTTCGGCGATTTTGCGTGGAATATTTCCAAAAAAAACATACTCAAAGTACAACCAAAGTACCGAGTCGGGAACTTCGTTTTTTTAGAGTGCGTTTTTTCTTTATTTTTATCATTGACGGAGCGAAAAAAATATCGGATCTTTGAAGTAAGTTGCTCAGTAGCTCAGCGGTAGAGCAGGTGACTGTTAATCACTTGGTCGCAGGTTCGATCCCTGCCTGAGCAGCCATTTTTTGGGATGGAGACGCTTTCGGAACGTTTTGAGAAACGGGTCGATGAGATTTTGGCGCAATATCCCGATTATCGCCGCGGTATTTATCGGCATGTTTTTCGTTCGCTCGAGAAGGCGTGGCGGCGTGGGTCGGCGGAATCGGTTTGTTGTGTTTCGGTGACGGATTTGGTGAAGGATGCCGTGGTGCCGCTTGCCGTGGAGAATTGGGGAGTTTTGGCGCCTGCGGTGTTTCGGTTTTGGGGCGTCGAAACAGGGACGGATTTAGGGAAGATTTTGGAGCGGTTGGTTCAATTTAAAGTGTTTAAACGGGATGCCGACGAGCGGTTAGAAGTGTTGGATGCGCTCGATTTGAGGGAAATTTTTCTTGAACGGTTGAAAAATTGATATTTTTTTATATTTTTTTCTTTGACAATCCGTTTCCCTTCTCTTTTTCCTGAAGTAAAGGATGTTTTATGAATCCGAATCAAATTAAAACAAAGTTCCTGAAGGGTGCGTCTTACGGTGCTATGCTTGTGTTGAGCGGTTGCGGTACAATGAGCAACGGTCCGAAGATGCTTCGCGATCGGCGTCCCGAGTATAATGCGGCGGTCGTCAGCAGCGAAGAGCATCAATTGTTGGAGAATTTGGTTCGTTTGCGCTATTGCGATAATATCACTTCCCTGGATATTGCGTCTTTGAGTCATGGCGGTTCATATGGCATGGATGGGAAGGGGAATCTCGACAGCGGGTTTTTGTCGGATCTCAGCCATATCGATAAAAAAATCGGAGCTTCTCTTGGCGGGAAATTCGACGGAAATGCTTCCATGAATCTGACGCCGCCTTCGGGGGGAGATTATATCAAAAAATATCTGACGCCCATTCAGTTTTCAGCGGTTTCGGCTTTAATTCAGGGCGGTTGGAGCGTTGATCGGGTATTTAACCTTTGCGTGGAGCGTATTAACGATTTGTATAATGCAACCGAAGCGGACGGACCGACGCCCGAGAAGGTACCGAGTTATAAGCCGTTTCAGGCGTTCACGCGTATTTTAAGTGAAGCGGATGATAATCGTTTGTTGGAGTTCGGATCGAAGCCGGATTATAATTTTTCGGGTATGTATTTGTACCTGAACGAGCCGAAGTTGGAGGAACGTGTTCGGCGCGCTTCGGTTGAGACGAAGTCCTACTACAGTGGTTTGAAGGCGAGAATTCGTGAGTTAAAACAATTGGCAGGGTTGTCGGAGAAGGCGTCGTTGTTCAAGTTGGATGATGACTTTGTCGCCGATAAAGGAGCTTCTTCGCTTGTTATTCAGTGTCGTACGTTATTGGGTGTGATGTTCTATTTGTCTCAGAATGTGGAAGTCCCGCAGGAGCATAAAGACAAAGGTTTAGTCGGTGTTACGCAGGATGTTGCCGGCGAGGAGTTTGACTGGAGCGAGGTTTATAAGTATTTTTCGGTACAATGTTCGAAGTGTCGTCCGAAAAACGCCTACGTATCCTGTCGTTACCGCGGTCAGTATTTTTACATTGCCGATGACGATCGGGATTCAAAGATGACGTTTATGTTGGTGATGCAGTTGCGTAAGTTGCAGACATCGAATTACAAGTCTAATACGCCGCTGTTGCTGTTGAACTGATTGACATTTTGGTTCCATAAAAAAAATGCCGAACGCTCAAGAAGGTGTTCGGCGTTTTTGTTTTTGAGGAGTAAAAAAATACTTTGCGGGGTATTTTTTTGGATATTAGTGACGGTTTACGGGTAAGTTTTTGGGAAAAATCACCCGAAAATGGGATTTATCGAGAAATTTTTTAAACTTCCGAAGGGGCGCCGTTTTTTTAAATTTCCGAATGCCTGGCGATAAATAGACGAATCAGCGGTAAAATTTCTTCCGTTGCATCTTCCAAAACGTAGTGCCCGGCGTTTTGAAATTGGTAACTTTCCACTTTTGGAAAGTACTGTCGCCAGACGGATAAAAATTCCGGCGTGAAGCAAAAATCACGCATCCCCCAGGCAAGCAGGCAGGGCTTGCCTTCCAACAGCCACAGGTGCTCCTGAATGTTTTTCAAAACCGCACAACTCGGATGCGACGGTTCCATGGGAATATCCCGGACAAAACGATCAATGGCAATACGATGTTGCGGACTGTCGTACGGATACAGATAGCCGGCTTTTACGTCGGGCGATAAAGGTGTTTTGACTGCCATGACGGTTGCGGCTTTTGCGAAAGCATTCCAATGTCGAACCGCCCATGAACCGATTTTGGTGCGGCAGAGCGCAATGC
>JAFVCI010000061.1 GCA_017479315.1 Opitutales bacterium
AATCATACCGCTGGCAGCGGGACTGGATGGTCACCGGCACCTTCTGCGGGTCCGTGGTGGCCAGGATGAACAGCACGTAGGACGGCGGCTCCTCGATGGTCTTCAGCAGTGCGTTGAACGCCTCCGGCGTCAGCATGTGCACTTCGTCGATGATGTAAATTTTATACAAACCTTCGGCAGGCGCATATTGACATTCTTCGCGCAACGCACGAATTTGATCGACGGAATTGTTGGAGGCACCGTCGATTTCAATAACATCCATCGAACGTCCCTGGAAAATCGCCTGACAACGCGGACTGTTCGGGTCGTAATCCAACCGCGGACCGTTCTCGCAGTTGAGTGCCATCGCAAACAACCGCGCCGTGCTGGTCTTTCCCGTTCCGCGCGGTCCCACGAACAAATAAGCGTGCGCAATACGCTTCGCCGCAACGGCATTGGAAAGTGCGCGTACGATACTCTCCTGGCCGACCAACTCCTTAAACCGTTTCGGTCGCCAGCGACGTGCAATGACCGTGTATCCTTCCACTGACTAGAAGATGGCGGATTGAGAACGAGGTGGCAAGGGAATTGAGAGGAGGGATTTTTAATGCGGGAGAACTTGCTTCATGCACGGGATCTAATAAAACTTTCCGGGTTACAGGTACCGACAAGGTGATGATCAAGGTTGTTCTTTACCGTTTTTTTCGCCTTCTTCCTCCGAAGTGTTTTTATAAAGCTTTTTACGGTTTTGAATCTTAAGGAAGATGCAGGGAAAAGAACGGCTTCGGCGGTCGCTTTCTGCAAAAGCTAAATTACAGCGCTTTTTGCAAATGTCGATGATTGGTGCATTCGATACTGATAACTTCTGTTACACAGATGAAGACTTCCCGTCTTTTTTTCTCTCCCTCTAAATCCTCGCATACGCAAACGCATTCGGTACGCCTGCTCCCTCTTCGGAACTTCCCGATGATGCGGAAACGCGGCAAAGGTTTTCATACTTGCCCATCCAATTTTCCACCATCGTGACAAAATTGCCTAAAACGGTTTTGAACAGTTCGAACGAGAAGGTGCTGGCGATAAAGGTGTAACTGAGTACGACGCGCTCTTCCTCCTCTTCGATACCGAGCACGGCGCCGCCGTTTTCGATGCCGAACGCATTGGAGACCAGCAATTGTCTGTAAAATTCTTCGCGACCGTCGGCGGGAACGGTACCAATCGGAGAGGCGAAAAAGCACTGGTCGTTGTCCTTGTTATACACAATGTCGACGTTGATTTTGCCGTCGAAATTGAGTGAACAGACGCCGTTTTCGTTGAGTTTCAGGTTCGGCAGTCCGACCTCGCGCCCGTAATTCGTAATGTAGCTTGAGAAGTCAATCATAAATTTACCTCATTTGAGCAATTTTTTCACGGCGACGTTCCTCTTCGTTCAGTTCTTGCGTCATTTCCTGCTGGCGCGTAGCATCCGGCGTTTGCCACCGTCCTTCGTCGCGCAATTGTTTTACCTGCGGATTAAATTCGGCTTTTTCCTGTAATTTTGCATCCGCTTCCGAGTTGAGTTTAAATTCAAGAAAACTGTTTTTCTCCTGCATAACTTTCAGCGCGATATTGTTCTTGAGAAGTTCGTTCACGGATGCCGCGTGTTTTGAAACTGCTTCCGTTGTTTCGACACTTTTCTGCGCCTCTTTTTGAACCGCCGGAAGGATAATTGCATCCAATTGCGTTTGGAAATCAGCTTTGGAAATCTGTTTCGAAACGTCCGTTTGCAATAAGTTTTGCTTAAATGTTGCGTACGCTTCGTCTCCGGTGTACTTTTTTGCTTCTTCCAATGATTTTAAACAAGTAATGCGATCCGTCAGAGACGTGGCCGAGCCGTCCGTTGTGCCGTTGATGAGGGTACTCAGCCGTGCTTTGAGTTCGGCAATTTCCGTCTGCAGGTTTTCGATAACCGATGCGTCCGCGTTGTCTTTAATCGCTTGCATCAGTTCGGCAATTTTTGCGTTTAAAGCGGAAAATTGTGCCTCAATTACCTGCGTAAAATTCGTTCCCAAAGTACCTTTATCGGTCTCCGACAGCTTTTCCCAGGTTTCTCGCAGTGCACCAATGTCCGCTCCGTCGGTTGCCAGGATCGGTACCGCCGCAATGGCGGCTGCCAGGTTAGACAATAACGTTTTAAGTTCATCGGTTTTTGTTTTTAAGTCATCCGCTTTGGGATCCGATGACTCAACGGCGGTTTTTAAAGCATTCAATTTGACTTCCGCATCCGTCAGTCGATTGTTGATTGCCAGTTGAATCGCCTCGCCGACGTACGTTTTGATATCTGACGAAACATTATCCCAATCGGCATGAGCGGCTTCGTATTGCGAAAGTAATTGTTGGTATTGTTCTTGATACTGTTTGGTGAGTTGTTCGTTCGTGACGGTATTCGTCGGATTGACGTTCGGTACGTCATTGCTGTTGATGTTCGAAACGCTCATAGGTACTTTTTACGAAGCTTAAATCGTGCCAACTTTGCGCGGCGTTCGATATTTAAATTGAAAAAATGCGCTTTCCCTTCAGAATTTTAACGATGGGTGCTTTCTCGAAATTAACGGCGGAAGAAGCTGCGGAGTACATTCCGAACGGTGCGCTTGTGGCGTGCGGCGGATTTACGGCGGCGGGTTGTCCAAAAGTCATCCCTTTGGCATTGGCAAAGCGCGCGGAACGTTTTCACGCCGAAGGAAAGCCGTTTCGAATAAAGCTCTTAACGGGTGCTTCAACCAATGATGCGGTTGACGGTGCGCTCGGTCGGGCGCTGGCGATTGCGTTTCGCGCGCCGTATCAGGCGGACAGGGATTTGCGAAAATTTATCAACGACGGTGACGTTGATTATGTCGATGGTCATTTATCCCGCTATGCGCACCTGTTGCGGCAGGGCTTTTTCGGCGATATCGATGTTGCCGTTATCGAAGTTTCACACTGCACAGATGATGGCGAATTAACACTCACAACCGCGGTCGGTTCCGCGCCCGTGTTTTGTCGCAATGCAAAATATATTCTGTTGGAACACAACACGTATCATGAAAGAATTGCCGGCTTTCATGATCTGTACGATGTTGAACTGAACCATGCGCCCATTCCGTTAAGATCACTGTCGGATCGCATCGGTACGAAAACTTTGCGTGTGGATCCGAAAAAAATTCTCGGTATCGTCGAAACGCATCTCCCGGACGGAATTGAAGCTTTTAAACCCTGCACGCCGATACATGAAGCCATCGCAACGCATGTGGCGGATTTTCTTTTGAGAGAAATTCGGCGCGGTGTGCTTCCCGCGAAGCC
>JAFVCI010000062.1 GCA_017479315.1 Opitutales bacterium
AAAGCGGGCGAACTGCCCGCTTTTGCGTTTTCGTCGCGATCGAAAACCGCGATATCATTCACTGCCGAACTTGTAATCCTGAATAACGTCGTCGACTTTATCGTCATCCAAGTCAGCATCGTACAAATTTACAACCTCACTGAGGGTAACTTTATGCAATTTGCACAACAACTTCAAAACGGCGCTGTCGGGTTGTCTCTCGGCTGCTTCCTTAACAATGCTTTCAAACATCTTTTGTCCCTCGGGATCTTCAAATTGTGCTTCTTCTTCAACGTCATAGGGTCCTAAGTTATGTCCGTATCGAATACCCTTTTGTGCACGAATATCCGATAACGCATCCAAATAAATCCTGTTTTGATCAAAATAAACACCCAGTATGTTTGCAATTTCATGACCTCTTTGCCAGCGTGAAGTCAATTGCCAATACATGAATAAATCATTCCCGTTAAGATTTTTGGATACATCCCCGTTATCCGAATTAAACTCTTTGAATAGGTGAAGCAACCATTCGGGAACGGAAAACGTTTTATCACTTTTTTCGCCTTCGTGTTCCAACAGCAACAGTTTCCGGGCGAAGGAATTTCGATAACTTTCGAAGTTTTGAGGTAACCTGAGACGCCATTGGAGATAATGCCCGATTTCGTGTAATATGACTGCGGAACTCCATATCGAATCCAGATTGGCTTCTATCCTGTTTTCGGCAAAGTGATAACAAGCGTCCATTACTTCTGCCTTCTGTAACCATTGCAAACGATATTCAGGCGACGCTATTTCATCCAAAAGCATCATCAGGATGATTTTTTCCGAACCTGTTTTATATAAGATGCACGTACGTAATCTTTCCTTGAGTTTCTCTTTCAATTCCTTCAATCGTTCACCCGATATTTTGCATATCAATACAGGATCGGCCGTCTCGCTAACGTCCCTGTGTATGTCAACCGTTACTTTTGACGTTTTCTCATCAACCTTAACTTCCCGGTACAACTCGTTTATTCGTACCGAGGGGCAAATGGATTCTACAATATCAATCTTTTCCACATACTCAGCGATTGCCTCTCTAAGCTTTGAATAACTGCCGAGCAATTCCCTGCCCTTTTTTCGACGCTCTTCATCGAAAAAATCACTTGATAAAATCGAATCGAAGGTAATTTCACGAACGGAAGTCTCCCCCAACAGCTTTAATCCTTCGTCCGTTATTCCGCGTTGTTTCGGATCAATCTCTTTGGAAATTTTATCCAATCCGACGAATCCGTTTTTATAGTTTTTCGTATATTCTATGCGTAAAAACCGGGAAGTGAAGAGATCTTCAAAGGGGGAGGTGTCACCGCTGAAAACATCAATAAGAGTCGGTTTGCCCTCGTTATCGTACTCAACCGCCGCAATTTCACCGCTGACGACCTTGCAAAGTTCAGAAAACAAATCCTCTTCCTTCTTTTCGAATGCAGTATCTCCGGGCTTCCGGTTTTCGGCAATTTCGTCGATTTTTTTCTTGATTTCTGCGAATTTCCCCTCTGCTTCCTGATGCTTTTTGTCCAGAAATGCCCGAAGCTCCTTCGTGGACATAGGCCCGCCCGCTTTTGACGTAAAGCAGACGCATGACAGGCACATCGTGCCGGTTACTCTGAACAGTTTGTTTATTATTTTCGTATTCATAATTTTTCTAAAAAGATTGAACGCGGTAACATTCGGGTTTTCCCGGGATTTCTTTGTGCTCTCTTAAGAATTTCGCTTTGGATTCTCTTCCTCACTCTTTGTATGCTTCGTTGTCTTCCGAAAGTTCCCGATATCACTCCCCGCTGAAATCTTCTTGGGGTCTCTGTTTCACGCGCAGAAAAAATTTGCCTCGTCTTTTCAATTTTTTCGCGGAACGGCTCTGGGTTTTTGACGCCTTCCGTACATAGATCCTCCGGAAACGCCTTCAGTTGCTCCGACGTTATGGCGCGCCCCGCATAACCCGAAAACGGCAGGGTACATACCACCGCGATGACACAAACAGTCTTTACCATCCTCTACAAATTCGAAAACCGTCCGTTGGAAGCGAGTCGTCGGAAAAAATCCTTAAAATCCGACCTGGGTGCGGGGCTTGGGATTGAACCAAGGACCTTCAGGTTATGAGCCTGACGAGCTACCGCTGCTCCACCCCGAAACGTAATAAAGACACCCTAAGGTGAAAATTTTTTGTCGTTATTGTCAATCAATTTTTAAAAATGATGCATTTCGATAGTCCCGATGCTTCATTGAGAGTGTCGGATTTCGTAGGAATTTTTACGTGAAAATCGGACATTTGAATTAAAAATTGTACGAAATTTTTCATTTTCGTTGCATGCCTCAACGGTCTAAAAGCCTGTTGCGGTTTTCGAACGGCGGGGTACACTGAAAACGGTGGTTCGGTTTTTAATCGTCTCTCTGATACTGCTGATGCCGGCGGCGTGGGGACGATCGCCGTTCATGTCGGCGTTTAAGCCTTACCTGAAAGCGCACATCCCGCTATCGGAAACACAGCTGTCGCTTGCATTCACCGTCGGAAATTTAATCGCCGCATCGCTGGTGCCCGTTTTTGTCTGTTCTTTGGGAAAGAATTTTAGTCTCACCAAGGCGTTTCGACGGGTTTATGTCGTTTTTATTTTGGGTTTTCTGAGTTTTTTCGGCGCCATGCAGTGTTACAAAGTACCGATGGTTGTTTTTTTGTTTTTGGTGTTCGG
>JAFVCI010000009.1 GCA_017479315.1 Opitutales bacterium
GATAAGAAGCGTCCCGAACCGTGGGTTGTGGATGCCGAAACAACGAAGGGTTCGTACTTTTTCGGCGATTTGTACACCTGCCGTGCACATAATTCCAAAAGTTCGGTTGATTTCGATGTCATCGACGGCAAAGATGTCGTCATCTGCCTTGCGATTACTTCGAAAAACGAACTGGTGCTCGTCAGCCAATTCCGTCCGGGATGCAGAGATTTGTCTTTGGAAGTCCCGGGTGGCGGTATCGAAAAAGGTGAAGATCCCGTGCACGCATTGCATCGCGAATTGCGCGAGGAAAGCGGTTATACGGGAGAAGATCCGATCTTACTTTACGCTTGTTATTTCAATCCGGCTTGTTTTAATTCGCACATTTATTTTTATCTCCTGCAAAATTGCGAAAAAACGTGCGATACGGATTTCGATCCGACGGAAGATTGCGCCACGTATCTGTTGCCGATCGAACATTTGGATGACGCCATGGATCGCCGGATTTTTCAAAACGCCGTCACGGTAACGGCTTTGGGGTTGTTATGGCGGTGGTTAGGCAAAAAGGAAAATTGTCGTCGGATGTCTAATACCTGACGTAAAACGGCAGGTTTAGGGAATTTTTTCATATCAAATGTGCCATTTGATCGTTTTGAGCAGTACCAATTTGATACATATTGGGTATATATATGCAGCTTGAACGCAGTACGACTATTTTTAAAATACCCGTCTAAAAGTTCAAAATCCCACAATTATCCGCATTGATATTGTAAAAAACAACTTTTTTAAACGATAACTAAAAAAACACCTTTGAATAATTAAAAAACCTACGAAAAGTATTGACAATTTTATAAAATTCCGTTAAAATTTCTCTATCTTATCTTTGCATTTATCGCAAACTGCATTCGATTGCGCATTTTCCAAATTCCACCCCGACGGGCATTCGGCTTCGAAAATAATACCGCCAAGGTTAAAAGAAACTTTTCCCGCATGCAAATAGAGCCGTTCCGCTTTTAAACGTTTATTCCAACCGAAATCACCGTACGTTTTATCGCCCAGGATCGGGAAACCGCGGGCGGCGCATTGCACGCGCAGTTGGTGTGTGCGCCCCGTGAGCGGTTGAAGTTCGATTAAACTCAGGGTTTCATTTTTGAGATGTATGATTTTTAAGAGGCGAACTTTGGTTTTTGCCCATACGCCATTTTCTTGGGTGCGACGGGTTCGTACATAAGTTCCGCGATGTTGTACATCCAGGCAATCGCGCCAAACAAGCGGCTTTTCTGGAAAATATCCTTTAACGATCGCATGATAAATTTTTTGCACGCGATGTATTTTAAAAAGTGCGCGCACCTGTTGCGTTGCTTCAAAATCCGTGCTCAACAACATCAACCCCGATGTCGGGCTGTCCAAGCGATTGAGGAGGTAAATGTAATTTTCGCCGATTTTGTAGGCTTCTTTTTCCAAATCGTACGGTGCTTCCAGCAACGCCTGCTGACAAATTTCGTTATCATTAGGATGCGACCGAACACCGCAGGGTTTATAAACGGCGAGTACGGATGAAATGGATTTGATGACAACAACGCCAGAGTGCCACGGAAGATTGACATTAATCTGCCCCGAAGAACTTTGTTGCCCAACCGCCTCCATCCTCAATCATTGTAAATGCGTCTGTGTCAAAACTTCAAACATCGATGCAAAAATCTTTTCCGAACAACCTCTGTTTTTTTATGAAATTTTGTTTTTTCGTTAAACGACATACGCGATTTCTAAACGGAGCATTTTTGGCAACAATGTTCCCCACCCTGCTTTAAATATCTGCTATTACACTGTTTCCGACGATAATTATCATCGCAACACCTGATAAACGACAAAGCACAAAACATAGGCAAAGCCGTTCATAAGGACAAATTGCAACAATGGCAAGCGCCACGTTTGTGCTTCCGCCTTTACCAACATCAATGTTCCGATGCATTGCAATGAAAACATAAAGAACAAAATCAGCGATACGCAGGTTGCAAACGAATAAATCGGCTTGCCTTCGGCGTCTTTTGCCTGTTGCAGATATTCGCGCAAACAACCGGGTTCCTTTGCATCCGCATTGTACAACACGCCCAAGGTGGAAATAAAATTCTCGCGTGCATCGAACGAACTCAGCAACGCAATTCCCAGGTTGCCGTCGAAACCGATCGGACGCAAAACTTTTTCCAATTTTTCACCGACCCAATGTACACAGTCAACTGTTTCTCCGGAACGCGTTATCTTCGTGTGTAGGCAAAGCCAGAGTAT
Organism: Opitutales bacterium; assembly: GCA_017479315.1. Taxonomy (GTDB): domain Bacteria; phylum Verrucomicrobiota; class Verrucomicrobiia; order Opitutales; family UBA9783; genus UBA3222. The sequence goes on from JAFVCI010000009.1 coordinate 2,266, forward strand.
AATACTGCACGCCAACACCACCGTGCCCGCTTTCCGTAGAAAAAAGAGTGTTTGCGCCTTCATTAACTTTAAAATGTACGTCCATTGCGGGCTGAGTAGCGGCGGAACTTCGGCGACGGATACCGAACCGCGTATTTTAAAGAAAAAAGTACGTATTGCCGCCGCCAACAACAGCGCCGCCGCCAAACCCGTCAGGTAAATGGCAATTACCAGCAACGTTTTGCCACACGGCGTCATGTCTTTAAGCAAAAGTGAAATCAGTAACAAATAAATGGGTACGCGACTGGCACAGTTGACCCAGGGGGCTACGAAAAGCGTTGTGAGACGTTCCTGGCGGTTAGCAACGCAACGCGTCTGCATAATCCCGGGGACGGTGCAGGCATAGCAGGAAACGAGTGCCACGAACGATGAGCCCGAAAGACCGATTTTTTTCATCCATCGATCCAGCAGAAACATGACGCGCGCCAAATAGCCGGTGTTTTCCAAAATTCCGAGGCAGGCGATAACCAGAACGAATTGCGGCAGAAACAGCAAAACGTTTCCCGAACCGCCCAAAACACCTTCCGTCAGCAACGAACGCCACCATGTATCGGGTAACCACGCTTTTAAACCGCTTTGAAGCGCTTCGATCCCCCATTCGCACAGCCGCATCGGATATTCCGAAAGCGTAAAGACCGTCAACAGCATCGAAAACGCAATCATTCCCATTGTCGCCAACCCCCAAAACGGATGCAGAAACACCCGATCCCAATCAAAAGACGAAGGTTGTCCTGAAACGTGCCGAATGCATTGCGAAACCACGCTTTCAATCCAACGGTAACGCGCGGTCGTTGCATGCGTTTTCCACTTCGCAACGGTTTTATTTAAAGCTTCTTCCGTTTGAAGAAACAGCTCCTCATGTTTTGCCGTAATTGTTTTTCGTTGTGCGCGCTCCTGCAATAACAGCAAGCCGCACCATCCGCTCGACAGATTTATTTTTTCCGCCAATTTATCCCGTAATACTTCGCCTTCGTTCGGGAACGCAATATGAAAGTTTTTCGCTCTTTTAAACCGATCGTGCGTTACAGTATCGCGCAACTGCCGACGACGCACCGATGTCCGTGAAGACAAATAAACAACGGGAGCCGGCAGTGCACGTTCCAATGAAGCTTTGTCGAGCATATGTCCCTGCTTGTTCAGTCGAAACGAGAAATGAACGGCAAAACAAATCGGCAAGCCCAATTCCAAAAGCTGTGTTCCCAGAAACAGACTGCGCTCCAAGGACCGCGCATCCAACACGCACAAAAGTCGCGTTCGTTCGTCGGCATGACGGAGTAAATCAAAAATTTCGCGTTCTTCCGATGTTCCGACCGACAGCCCGTAGGCGCCCGGCAAATCGTACACTGTCGTTTTTTGCCCGAAATTATCCAAAAAACTTCCGTTCTGAATGCCGTGTGTGACCCCGACGTAATTGGCAACCCGCTCGTGCGCCCCTGTTAAATCGTTGAACAGGGTCGTTTTCCCGCAGTTCGGATTGCCTATGATGATGATTTGACGGTCATTCACACTGTTCGGACGCTCTTGCATTCAATCTTCCGACGAAAATCGGAGCATTCGCTGCATCACTCTCAATCAATCTAATGATGCGCTTTCTCGATGCGACCGACAAGATTTTTCGCCGCC
>JAFVCI010000063.1 GCA_017479315.1 Opitutales bacterium
CGGATACTTGAGGCTTCCCCGTCGGATGTCGCGTTTGCAACGAAGCGTTGGACGGTACGTTTTTCAATGCGTGTGCCCGCAGTTACAAAAAGCGTCTGCATCTTTCCGTTTGTCCATAATAACGGGTGTAAAAACAACCAAGGCGGTTGTTTAAACTCGGAGGCGGTTGCTTACGAGATCGGACGCGATGATGCTTTAAAATTGCCTTTTTAACCGTTTTAAGCGACCATAACGCTGTTTTTCGTCCAAAGCCGTGCAAACGTATTTATCTTTTTTCAAAACTCTTTCTTCCGAGGCGTGGCAACGTCTGGAGGCGTATGCGGCATTGTTGTCGGAATGGAATGGGAAAGTGAATTTAATCTCCCGCAAAGAAACGAACTTTTTCGAAAATCACATCCTTCCAATCCTGCCGGCGGCGGGAGATGCGGAGGTACGTGCGTGTTTTGAGCATTCAAAAAGCGTCCTGGACGTCGGGACGGGCGGCGGTATTCCGGGCATTCCGCTGGCAATTCTGTTCCCGAAGGTTTCTTTTACATTGCTGGATTCGATTCGCAAGAAAACCGTTGCCGTCGCCGATATGGTTGAAAAACTCGCGTTACCGAACGTGCGCGTCGTATGCGAACGTTTGGAGAACCTTTCGGAGCGTTACGATGCCTGCGTCGGGCGGGGCGTAACGGCGTTCGGGCGTTTTGTTGCCGAAACACAAAAGCACTTAAAGCCGCACGGTTCCGTGTTTTACTGGTCTGGGGGTGATATTGAAACCTTGGTTCCGAAAGTTCTGAGGAAACGTACGCGCGTTATCGATTTGGAAGTTTTCTTTCACGGACGGTATGCCGTTACCAAAAAATTGCTTTGGTATCGAAAATAATTTTCAGGTTTTTGGAGAATAATTTTTTGGAACTTTTTAAAAAAATTCTCCACCACCACTTTCCCCGCTTCTTTATCACGAAAAATCGCCGTTTTTTACCTTTTTTTGAAAAACTTTCTTATTTTTTTAAGAAAAAATGACACGGTTTTCAAAAACGCGCTCAAATGCTTCTTTTCGGCTTCCAATCAAGGTTTTTAATGATTTTGCGGTGATTACCTCGGGCTTGTGCGATTCTATTTTTTCTTTCAAGAAAAATTTTCAATCGCGTTTCGAAGAAATTTCTTTTTTTCATAAAAACGGAAAAGTTTTCTCCTAAAATAAATCACGAATCCGCTTAAAAAGCGGATTTCGGAGGCAGGAATGCGTCGAAAGAGATAAAAAACGGATGTAAAGGATAATTTAAGTTGGCACGATTTATGCTTACATTTAAGGCGTATGGTGCATACATGGATCGTGAACGGGTTGGCGAACATCGGGACGTCGTTTTTGGAACAGGCGCTGCGTCCGAAGAAGGAAAACGAGAAATATGTTTTTAACTTCGGGGCGATTATGGCGCATTTGGACAAAGAAGGGCGTAAGGAATCGGTCATTCGCGAAATGCAGACGGAACTGCTGGAAGAGGCTCAACAACAGCCGTTGTTGGAAGAGTTTCGCAAGGCGGACGATTCGACGATTACGTTCGAACGCGACGGTTTGGGTCGGTGCCTGGTGAAGGAAAACGGGCAGGTGATTTTAAGATGTTCGTGCGATTCGCGCCTGGGGAAGCTGGGATTGGCGTATTATCATTTGGAACAGATGCGTTCCGAAAACCGCAGGAAAGAATACAAAAATGTTGCTTAAGACCGCATTTTTTCGGCGTAATAAATGTGTTGCAGACAGCGCCAATCGTGCGCTCGATCGCGACTTTGCAGGCGATAATCGAAGCGTGATGCCAGGCGCAACTCCGTTTCAGCCGTTTGAAGGCGTGTTCGGATCGTCGGTGCATCATCGGTTCCGCGCGTAGACAAACGCTCTTTCAGCGTTTCCAACGAATCGGGCTCGATAAAAATCGTCACCAAACGGCGGTCGGTAAGCATCGTGCGGGCGTTTTGTTGAAAGGTCTGCGCGCCGCGGACATCCAGGCTCAAAATGAGATCTTTGTCCCCGTGTTCCCGTAACGCCTCTTTGGGAACACCGTAGTCGTGGTCGTACACGCGGGCGTGTTCCGGGAACTCGTCGTCTTCAAGGGCTTTTGAAAACGCTTCCGACGTCATGAAGTGATAATCGATGCCGTTAACTTCGCCGGCTCTCGGCAAACGCGTGGTGGTCGTGATAACGCGCGCCGTGTTCGGGATTTCCTCCAAAAAACGCCGGCAAAGCGTCGTTTTGCCGCATCCCGACGGTCCCGTTAACACCAACAACAGACGGTTCATGATTGAAAAAATCGAAGTTTTGCGCATCGGCGGGCATCCCAAAGCCGTGCGGGATAAAGATTTCGGTTGTGTTTTAACGGGAACCGTATCGCGCCGCCAATAAGCGACTCTCCCTCGAAGAACGTGCGCCGATTTTTAAATTTTTTCCGAAAATGAGGACGGTTTTTTTCTTCCCGTCGAAGGCTTGCATCGGAGCGGTTTAAAACAAATGCGACCGTTTTTCGGACTCGGGTATGATTGGTTCGAGCCGCATCGGACTTTGAAACGGTTTTCGATAAAGCGACTTTTCGGTTTGGGCAGTGCGACGGGTGAGCGGGGAACATTTCTTCAAAACGGCGGACGGCAGTGTTCGAAAAACGTACGGAGAAGCTTCCCGGTGTGTGTTTCATTATGTGACGGCACGAACGGTTCGAAATTTTTTCAAAACGAAACCTCACAGTGAAAATTATAGCAACTTTTCGCGTTTGTTCAAGCAGCGAATGTTTGTTCGAGTGATCCACGCAGCTTTAAACACGGGAGTCTCGGAACGGGAGTGGGCAAACTTCCGCAGAGACCCGTCTCTAAAGAGCGGCTCTTCCTAAAATGCGAGCCAAATCAACAAAACACCGTAAAAGATACTGCACCCTGCGACGGTTTTGAGCCGACGGCGGTTGTTGCGAAAGAGGGCGTGAACGAGGTCGCGTGCACGGTACGGGCATACGCCGAAATAAAGCGACAGCACAATCCAGAAGTAGAACAGTCCCGAAACGTATGGTCGGAGGATATGGTCGCTCATGTAGCCGATTTGCAGGAGACGATGCACGGACAGTACCGTCAACACGGCGATACCGCGAACGATGAGGAAATCCTTCCAGTAAAGGATGCAACCGACGAAGGCGAAGCCGAAGAACAGGGTAAGCACAAGCTTGAAATCTTCGCATTCCTTGGCATCCGTTTGCCAAAGGTTCAGGAAAAACCACAGATGCGCAACGGTAAAAACCAACAATCCAAGGCGTTCGTTGCGCAGAATTTTCAGGGATGCTTCGCCGTGCTTTTCATTTAAGAGCAGGCAACCGCTACCAAACGCGAGCAATCCCGCTCCCAAAAGCATTGCCAAAAGCGTCAGCGTCACGTTCCCACGTAAGGAAATTTTTCGGGGTTGTTCAAGCGGGAAATGGTTGCCACGCTGAAGATGTGTAACGTACACGGGACATTGAGACTGTGTAAGGGCTGACGGCGCGGGTAATTTTTGCCGTCGGGATGGTGATTTTTTCTCAAAAATCATTTTTTGTTTGCAAAAATGGAAAAAACGGTTTCAATGCGGAATCGTTGTCTCATGAAGAGAATTCTATTTGCCATTCCCGATGGTTCGGATCCGTTCGCAGCGGGTGATGAGTGTAACGAAGGATCCGTTTTACGCCTGGTACGGGAGCGATCGTTTGACAGAATTGTTCTGTTGGGTCTGCCGGGTTATCGGCTGAACGTCACGCTGACCGAGCGGGCGTTTGCCGTTCGTTTCCCGAAGAAAGCGGTGCAGTCGTATATGCCGGATATTCCGTCGTTGTCGTACAAGGGGCTTTTTAACAATTTTAAAAAGGTTCTTGAGGTTGAAACGTCGGATTTGCAAACGAAGGATCATTTGACGTTTTTGCTCCCGTCCGCCGCGGAAGACCCGATCCTGGATTGTCTGTTGCTTTCGGTGTTGTCGTTGCCGCAAAAAGTGGAGATGTGTCAGGCGGAACCGCCGACCGATGCGTGGGTTCAACAAGCGTTTCAAACGGAAGCGGATGCGTTCGAATGGCACGATTCGGCGACGGACAAAGATGAGGATAAGACCTTTCTTTCATCCGAACAGCTGGATTTTCTGTATCGTACGTGGGATCAAAACAAGGCTTTTTGCATGAAAACGCGGGATACGGCGCAAGCGAAAGCGGTATCGCGGGCGATGAACCTCTACAGTTCGACGAGCGGAAGCTCGTACCGCGACGTTGACTGCGCGGATATTCCCGAAAATGTTTCAAACGAACTGCTTTGGGGGTACAAGGCGAACACGGATGGCAAAACCTTTGTGCGGGACGGTTTGTTGACAAAGCAAAATGCGGATCTGTCGCTGTCGGGATTCGACGCGTTGTCGGAAGCATTGAAAAGCAACATTACCGCGTTTTTGTCGAAATCCGACCGTCACTTTATGGCGGTATCGACTGTCAAAGATGAATTTTTGCAGATTCCGACCCTTGCATTGCCGAATTAGCCGGCGGTGAACGGTTGAAAAGCGTCGCTTTTTGCGGCGTCTTTTGCCGTTGGCGGTACGAAAGGGCTTTTGGGCGCGTTGTGTATGCAGCATCGGTTTTGCAACGGTTTTTGCGGGGAATCGATCGGGCATGTTTGAATTGACAAAATTCGGTTGCCGAACCAAAAGAAATATATGCAGTCGTATTTTACGAACAAGGACGATTTTCTTGCCATCATTCGGCGACACGTGCCGCAGGTTGTCGAAAACTCCGTGTTGTTCATCAAGACCGGCTGGACGAACATCGTCATCTGCGCCTCCGACGGGAAGGATGAGTACTTTTTCCGCTTCCCGCGCAATTCTTTCTTCGCAAGAATGATGCTGAAGGATCATTCGTTCTGCACGTTTATTAAGGACAAAATCACTTTTCGCGTGCCGGAATTGCAATTATTTTACGACAATGATCGCCCGTTCAGCATGCACAAAAAAATTCGCGGCTGGTCGTTGAGCGAACGCTTGAAATTCCTGTCGCAACAAGCTGTTACCAACGTGGCTTACGACGTGGTGCGTCTCATCAAAGAATTGGATCAAGTTGATCCGCGTCGTCTGCCGAACGCCTGCAACATGTACGTTTCGAAGTTTTTGGATGAACTGTCAATGGTTTCGGGTGCGCCGTACGACGAGGATAAAATGGCGCCGTTGCGTGAAGAGGAAGTCGAACCGCACACGGTACACGGCGATCTCAATCCCGGGAACATTTTGCTCGACGAAAACGATCGCGTTGTCGGCGTGATTGATTTTGCGTTTGCCGGCATTTCGGGGCGTTGCACGGACATTTCGCGCATGATCGGGCGCACGACCGAAAAGTTCAAACGCCCTTTGTTGGAAGCCTATCGATCCCTGATGCACCGTTCCGTCGATCAAAAACAGGCGGAAAAGATTGTTCGCCTGTGGAATCATGTGGAAGAGCGGTATATTGCATACATTCGCAAAAATCATCCCGAAATTCAGTTGCCGGAGAAGGTAAAATAGGGCGGTGGGCTGGGTGTGGCGCGGAAGTTGCACACGGTCAGGGGGTAACTTTGGGTTCTTGATCCGTCGCAGAAAAGTTGCATTATTGCGTTGGTAAGAAGCGGGAGGAGGCTTGTGCGTTGCGCAACATCACATAGCAATGCATCATGTGGCTTTTGCGGGTATCTCATCGAAGTATTTCGTATCCGCATCGTTTGAAGCAATATATCGTGGCGTTGTTTTAATCATCGGAGGCGGTCGGTTTTGTAAAAAAGCCTGAATTGTAACAAAACTTTTTATACAATCCCTTTGTGGATCAAGTTGTCGACTTAACGGTTTCGCCCGAGTACGACAGCATGCGCGTCGATAAGTTTTTGGCAACAACTCTCAAAGAGCAGTGCAGTCGGGTGCGTATTCAAAAAGCCATCCTCGACGGCGGTTTGACGCTCAACGGTATCATTGTTACGCAACCACGTACGTGTGTGCATGCGGGGGATTGCTGTCGGTTGAAAATTGCACCAACGGAAGAGGTGCGTTTAAAGCCGAACGACAGTGCATTGGACATTTTGTATGAAGATGACGACTTGTTGGTCGTCAATAAACCTGCGGGGCAGGTGGTACATTACGGCAACGGTGTAGAACAGGGGACAACATTGGTGGAGGCTGTCTTGGCGCATTGTCTGCTTAGTACAGCGGCAGGGGCGTTGCGTCCCGGGGTGGTGCATCGTCTGGATCAAGCCACATCGGGCGTAATGCTGTTTGCCAAAACCGATGTCGCCTATCGGGAACTGGTACGAATGTTTGCCGAACGCCGCATTCATAAAACGTACTACGCCTTTGTGCACGGTATTCCGAAATTGCATTCGGGCATTATTGACGCACCGATCGGTCGCAGCACGCACGACCGAACGTCTATGTGCGTTACAACTCGCGGACGTCCAGCCGTGACACATTGGGAATGTTTGGAGGCGTTTTCGAATGCAAACCAAGCCTTATTGGTATGCCGACCGATCACGGGACGCACGCACCAAATTCGCGTACATTTAAAGCACATCGGACATCCGATCGTCGGCGACGAAAAATACGGGAAAAAAGAAAATCCGCCGAACGAACGACTGTTTTTGCATGCTTATCGGATTGAATTTAATCATCCGATAACGAAGGAAAAATGTTTATTCACCGCACCGTTGCCGGAGGAGTTTGCGGAGAAGAGGGAAGGGATGTAAGACGATGATCATTGGAAAATAAAAAATGGAAGTCCGAATGAATTATTTATACGAGAAATGTTGCTGTCATTTCCTCCACTGCGGCGAAAAAACTTCGTTCATTTGCAACCACGTCTGCCTTTTGTTCCAATTGCAAAAGGACGACTGATAACATCTTTTGCAGGCGGTTGCCATTTCGATGGAATCGTTTACGGATTGCCGATATGTTTGATAATGAATGCTGTTCCACATTGCATCAAAGGGTTTATTTATATCAAAACGTTCAAACTGTACAGGAGTAGACATACAGGGACGAATATAACCGTCGGACCCCAAAAAAAAGTCGCGCCACGGTGTAAAGCAATTCTTATGTTCTTTATCTTTGGCAATATCTTCTCCCTGAATGTACGGAAGTTTTATTTGAATACCGAATTGATCTCCGAGAGCAATCGCTTCTTCAAAAACCTCACGTACTTCCTGCTGGCAATTATATAAAGTTTCGTGAGCCAAATTTTCCTGAAAAGCGGTAAAATAGACGACTTTTACTTCATCGATACCTGTGTTTTGCGCCAAACGAACCAAATCTGGCAATTCATGAAGATTGGATTTCATCGCCGTAAAAACAAAATTGATCCAGGGATAAGACAACCGACGTTCTTTTTTGATACGTATAATCTCCCCAATGGAATGAATAATCTTCGTAAAATCGGAACCGCGACGGATACGATTATTGGTTTCTGGTTTTGCGCCATCGATACTGACTGCAAACACATCAACACGCGTTTTGAAAATGACATCTTTTAACAGGTGCAGACGCATACCGTTCGTACAAAAATACTTTCTTGCATTATGTTGATCGATAACGCCAAGCATCTCGGCAAAATTCGGGTGCATGGTTGGTTCGCCCCAGCCCATCAATGTGACCTCTTCGACCGTATTCAGAAGAGGTTTGAAGTAATGAAGCCAGTCGAGATTAAAAAAAGTCGGTTTGAAATCGGCGGCATTGCGACCGCACATGACGCAATTCAAATTGCACGCATTCGTCAATTCAAACACCAACCTTCTCGGTAGCGATCTTAACACTGTTTCATGAGCATCAATTTCGGCGAGATTTAATTCACTGTTCTTGCGCTGTTTTTCGGTCAACGCTTTGCCTGCAAACAGGAACTTTGTTTTACTGCGAATAACCATAAGACGATTTCAACATTTCGTGCTTGATGTCAAAAGTTTCCTTCGAAACGGAGCACCGACTGTTTATAGAACTTTTTAATCTTCCCACACTTTCCACGGTGCCTTTCCTCTTTTCCACAAATCTTCCAGCAGTTCTTTCTCCCGTAACGTATCCATGCATTGCCAAAAACCGTGATGAAGGTATGAATTTAATTGCCCTTTTTTTGCCAGTGTTGCCAGCGGTTTTTCTTCGAATGCCGTATCATCGCCGTCGATATAAGAAAAAACATTCGGTTCCAAAACCATAAACCCGACGTTGATCGGAACCGCATCGTTGTCTTTTTTTTCGCGGAAAGCACGCACGGAACCATTGGGTGCAAGCGACAAAATGCCCTTAGTCTGTTCCTGCAAAACCGCTGTCAGTGTTGCCGTTTTGCCTTGTTTTTTATGGAAATCAACGAGCGTTCGGATATCGACATCACAAACACCGTCGCCGTAAGTCATCATAAACGTCTCGTCACCGACATATTCTCGAATACGCTTTAAACGTCCGCCCGTTGCTGTCGCATTGCCGGTATCAACGATCGTTACGCGCCACGGTTCGCAACGATGATGATGCACCGTCAGTGCGCTTTGACCGTTTGAAAAATCGAACGTCACATCACTGTTGTAAAGAAAATAATTCGAAAACCATTCCTTTATCACGTGTTGTTTGTACCCGGCGCAAACAACGAACTCATTAAAACCGTAATGCGCGTAACACTTCATGATGTGCCACAAAATCGGTTTGCCGCCGATTTCGATCATTGGTTTTGGTCGAAGGTGCGACTCTTCGGAAATGCGCGTTCCGTAACCGCCTGCCAGGAGAACGACTTTCATTGTTCCCATAAAACAAGAATAATTTCGTTTTTTCAAGTTTTTAACGGCAGTTTCCGAAGCCGTTCCGAACATTTCCGTTTTTGAAGGCGTTGATTAATCGGATTCGAAGGCGTTTAATGCGGTTATCAGAACAGTACTAATCGTTAAGAATATGGCAACAGAAATGCCAAAAGGGAGCCTTTCGGCTCCCTTTTTTGTCTTTTTCGGTTTCTTCGCCTATCAACATCGGCAAACACAACCGATGTTTTTGCGACGTACACCCGTCCTTACATCATGCCGCCCATACCGCCGTCGTAACCGCCCATGCCGGGGTTCGCAGGTGCGGGCTTGTCTTCCGGAAGATCCGTGATCATGCACTCGGTCGTGAGCAACATGCCGGCAACGGAAGCCGCATTCTGCAACGCCGTACGGGTGACTTTGGTCGGGTCGACGACACCGGATTTCACCAGATCTTCGAACTCGCCCGTCGCCACGTTGTAGCCGAAGTTGCCGCTCTCGGACAGAACTTTGCTGACGATGAGCGCGCCCTCTTCGCCGGCGTTGTCGCACAGCTGACGCAACGGAGCTTCGATGGCTTTGCGGATAATTTTAATACCCGTCGCACCGTCACAACAGCAACATTCGATGGCATCGATGGCTTTGGCAACACGCAACAGAGCCGTTCCGCCGCCGGGACCGATACCTTCCTCGACCGCCGCGCGGGTGGCATGCAACGCATCTTCGACGCGCGCCTTCTTTTCCTTCATTTCCGGTTCCGTGGTGGCACCGACGCGAACGACCGCCACGCCGCCGGCAAACTTCGCCAGACGTTCCTGCAGTTTCTCGCGATCATAATCCGAGGTCGAATCTTCAATCTGTCTGCGGATCTGTTTCAGACGCGCCTGGATGGCCTGGCTGTTGCCTTTACAGGCACCGCCTTCGCAGGAACCTTCGACAATCGTCGTGTTCTCCTTGTCAATCGTGACGCGCTTTGCGGTTCCGAGGTCTTCCAGTTTAACGCTTTCGAGCTTGATACCCAAGTCTTCCGTGATGCACTTCCCGCCCGTCAGAACGGCAATGTCCTGCAACATGTCCTTGCGGCGATCGCCGAAGCCCGGCGCCTTGACGGCACACACATTCAGCGTACTGCGCAGTTTATTGACGACCAATGCCGCCAATGCCTCGCCTTCCACGTCTTCCGCGATAATCAGCAACGGCTTGCCGGTCTTGGCTACCGCCTGCAACAGCGGCAACAAATCGTTCAGATTGCTGATCTTCTTCTCGTGAATGAGAATGTACGGGTTGTCGAGAACGCACTCCATCGATTCGGCGTTGGTGACGAAATAGGGGCTGATGTAGCCTTTGTCGAACTGCATCCCCTCCACCACGTCGAGCGTCGTTTCGATGCTCTTGTTTTCTTCGACGGTGATGGTACCGTCCTTGCCGACTTTGTCCATCGCATCGGCAATGATGTTCCCGATTTCGGTATCGCCGTTGGCGGAAACCGTCGCCACCTGCTTAATGTCTTCGCGTCCGTTGACGGGCTTGCTGATTTTTTTCAGTTCCGCCACCGCCGTTTCGACCGCTTTGTCCATGCCGCGCTTCAAAAACGTCGGATTGCACCCGGCGGCAACGTTTTTCAAACCTTCGCGGTAAATGGCTTCCGCCAAAACCGTCGCGGTTGTGGTGCCGTCGCCCGCCTTATCGGACGTCTTTGAGGCAACCTCGCGCACCATTTGAGCCCCCATGTTCTCAAACGGATTTTTCAATTCAATTTCTTTGGCAACCGTCACACCGTCCTTCGTGATGGTCGGTGCGCCGAATTTCTTGTCAATCAGCACGTTGCGACCCTTGGGGCCGAGCGTGGTCTTGACCGCCTTTGCCAACGTCTCGACGCCCTTCAAAATGTCGCGACGCGCCTGTTCTCCGAATTTAACCTGTTTTGCCGACATAATATAAATTTCCTTTCTTTATTTGATGATTCCCAACACGTCATCCTCGCGCAACAGCGTGAATTTTTCGCCGTCGAGCTTGACTTCCGTTCCGCCGTACTTGCTGATGAGAACGATATCGCCGACCTTGACTTCAAACGGCACCTTTTTGCCGTCCTTGTCGGTTTTGCCCGTTCCCAACGCAATTACTTTCGCGTTTTGCGGCTTTTCCTTGGCGGAATCGGGAATGATAATCCCGCCCTTCACCTGTTCGTTTTCCTCCATCGGCTGCACCAAAATGCGATCGCCGATCGGTTGAATACTTGTTTGTGTCATAGTTATCTCCTTAAAAAATTGTTTTGTTTAAAAAACTGCGGTCGCGGCGGAAACAAAGAACTTCAATCGAAAAAAATCCCTCTGTTCCCGCTTCCGTACCGCTTAACGACATTTCTGCAAACGCGTTACCCTTGTAAGTCCTTACTGCTTTTTCCCATCGTCGACCACTTCGAAATCGGCGTCAACCACTTTCCCTTTGTCGCCGGAAGCATTGCTGTTGTTCGGCGGCGGTGTTTGTGATGCACCCGCGTTTGAAGCGGCATCCTGCGGTTGATTGGCGTACATCGCCTGACCGATCTCCTGCAACGCCGTCATCAGTTCCGATTCCTTCGACTTTAAGGTTTCCAGGTCGGCGGATTTGTCTTCCAGCAACTTTTTAACCTCATCAATCTTCTTTTGAATCGGCTCCTTCTTGTCGTTCGGCAATTTGTCGCCGAATTCCTTCATCTGTTTCTCGGCCTGATAGACGAAGTTATCCAGGCGGTTGTGAATTTCGATGCGCTCGCGTTCCTTCTTGTCCTGCTCGGCAAACTGTTCCGCTTCTTTGCGCAACTTTTCAACCTCGTCATCGGACAATCCGGACGAACCCGAAATCGTAATGTTTTGATTTTTGCCTGTCGCCACGTCTTTCGCCGTCACGTGTAGAATACCGCTGGCGTCAATGTCGAAAGTGACTTCAATCTTGGGCACGCCGCGCGGTGCCATGGCAATGCCGTCCAGACGAAACATTCCGAGGGTTTTGTTGTCCTTCGCCAGCGGACGCTCTCCCTGCAATACGTGAATATCCACCGCCGTCTGATTGTCCGCGTACGTCGAAAACGTCTGCGATTTCTTGGTCGGAATGGTCGTATTGCGATCGATCATTGGCGTCGAAATGCCGCCCGCCGTTTCAATGCTCAATGTCAACGGCGTGACATCCAGCAACAGAATATCGCTCACATCGCCCTTTAAAACGCCGCCCTGCACCGCCGCACCGACGGCAACGACTTCATCGGGATTGACACCTTTGTTCGGTGTTTTACCCGATAAACGCCCGGCGATGTCGACGACTTTCGGCGAACGGGTCATGCCGCCGACCAGCACCAATTCATGAATGGCGTTGGTTCCGATACCCGCATCTTTCAGACATTTCTCGAACGGCTCTCCCAAACGACCGTACAAATCGTCGCAGACCTGCTCCATCTTGGAACGCGTCAAGTGAACATTGAGGTGTTTCGGTCCCGACGCATCCGCCGTGATAAACGGTAAGTTGATATCCGTTTCCTGCGCCGACGAAAGCGCAATCTTTGCCTTTTCCGCTTCCTCCTTTAAACGTTGCCGCGCCAACGGATCCTGTCGCAGATCCATGCCGTTTTCGCGCTTAAATTCGTCGGCAAGCCAATTGATGAGGGCTTCATCCCAGTTATCGCCGCCGAGTTGCGTGTCGCCGTTGGTAGCTTTTACCTCGAAAACGCCGTCGCCGATTTCCAAAACCGAAATATCAAACGTACCGCCGCCGAGATCGAAAACTGCGATGGTCTCGTCTTTCTTTTTGTCCAGTCCGTACGCCAAAGACGCTGCCGTCGGTTCGTTGATAATTCTCAAAACGTTCAATCCGGCAATCGTTCCGGCATCTTTGGTCGCCTGCCGTTGCGAATCGTTGAAGTATGCCGGTACCGTAATGACCGCATCTTTAATCTCTTCGCCCAAATACGCTTCGGCGTCGGCTTTTAATTTCGCCAACACCATTGCCGAAATCTGCTCCGGCGCGAACCGTTCCGTTTTGTCGCCGACCTGACATTCAATCGCCGCATCGCCGTTTTTGCCGTCGACGACTTTGTACGGCAGGGTTTTAATAATATCCTGGACTTCGCTGAATTTACGCCCGATGAGACGCTTTGCCGAAAAAATGGTATTCTTCGGATTGGTTACGGCTTGACGTTTCGCCGCCTGACCGACCAGACGTTCGCCCGTTTTTGTAAATGCCACAATCGACGGCGTCGTGCGCGCGCCCTCGGCATTGGGGATGACCACCGGCTCCCCGCCTTCCATCACCGACATGCAGGAATTGGTCGTTCCCAAGTCAATTCCCAAAACCTTGTTTGAAACTTTGTTGCTCATGCTTTCTTATTACGCATAAATCATGCCAACTTGTTGAATCAGCTTCCGAAGCGGAATTAACGGAAAACATCCTTGTGCCGCGAGGCGGTTTTTGTGCCGTTTTGGCACAGATTTTTGACACAGTTGTGCCGGGCGGCACAGAAGGACGTTTTTTAAAAGCCGTACGCGCAAAAATATTGTTCTTTGGCGAGGAAATAATAAAAAAACGGGAATGACCCGCAACGGAGTACGCATTCCCGTTAGAAACCAAAACTTATCGAAAACAAGAATCCGGATGGCGATTTTTAAACAGTTTTCGATACTGGAACTTACACGAAGTATGTCCTTATCCGCCGTGCAGGTAAAAATTGGTGCGTTTTACTTTTTTCCCAAGCATTTCGTTCTTTGGTTTTTCTTCTTTGTCTTCTTTTTCCTCGATGAACCAATGCTTGTAAGCATCGTTGAATCTTTCAAGCACATTAAATACATTCTCAGGGGGTGTAAAAACATCGTAAAGTTTTTGCCTTCCGGAATGTCGCCTAAGCGAATCCACCTCGAAAAACGTGCATAAAGATCGCGTATTTAAATTATCTGTTCTTCTATAAGGGCACATTCTATCAAGATAAAAGTACCTTATATCACAATAAGGTCTTTTATAAATATCCTTTTTTAATTTTCGCAAGTTTTCTTCGATTTTACATTGAAACAACTGCAAGGGTTTTTTGTCTTTCGTTTTTTTCTTATCTATCTTTTCTTCCTCGACCTCTACTTCCAAACAGAGTTTTACGTACTCCTGAATATTCTTGGGATAGGTTTCAATAGTGATTCCCATGTCTTCCGGCCTAACATATGCAGCTAAGAGCGAACTCAAATAGCCCTCCCAATCTCTATCCTCTGACTGTAATTTTTGCTTAATGGCTTCGGGGTCTACGCGAACCAAGAAATGAGGAAATATCCGCCTGTTTGGCTGCGGAAAAGCACGAATATCAAGAAGCTCCAAAGAAAAGCAATTCGTGAATAATGTGAGAGAGGATCCATCATACAGACGTGCTTCGGGATCTTTGTATTCTCGTCGGTTTTCTCTCCCTTTTATGGGATATATATTCGGCATGCAAACCGTTCGCAACGCAAAACAATTCCAAAAAAATCCGTTCAAAGAAGAATCAACAAAACAAGGTTCTTCACTTCCCTGTATGGCAAAAAATTCCTTCAGTCGAAAGCAATTAAAAAATACATCATCGCCGAATTCAACCGCTTCCCCTGTCGACGGTTTCTGAAGCAGTAAATGTACACTCTCTAATCCTGATGCGGCAAAAGCAGCGGAACCGACACAGGAAACATGCGCGGAGATATGTTGAAGACTATAACATCTTTGAAACGCACATGCGCCGATTGCGACAGATCTTCCGGCATATTGCTCAATGATATTTTTGTATCTGGTATTCACTTTCCTTATTATCGTCGGAGAGATGAGCGCGTCTTTTGGAGCGTATCCTTGCATGAAATAAGCTTTATCGAGCGTGGTACACACGATGGTCGGATACTCCGTGCCGACGGGAAGGTGAGCGTTAAAGCATTGCAGGTTTTGGAAATTAAAGAAAGCGCCATTCCCAATTTGGATCACTTTCGGAGCGATTACCTGCGATAACTTCGGGGTGATTGCCTGACTCAGAAGCATATCATTGGCCTCCTGCCGCGTAATTTCTCGACTGATTCTTCGCGAAAATCCGAAAATGAATTTGACATTTGGCAGATACAGTTTTTTCGCCCACCTGAAAATTTTCCTCAGAGATGAAGTCGAAAACTCTTCCGCATCAACCCTGATATTCCAAATTTTCGAAAGGATCTTTATAATGTCCGTCGGTTTCCCATCCTCCGTGTAATAATTTTTAAGATCCACGTCCGGAACATCGGCAAAAATACCGCTGTTTTTGAATTTAACGCCAAAAAGAACGCGTTTATCATCGGCATACGGCATAAACCGTTTGTAAAGACTATCAACCAAAGAGCGCCACTCGGGCGGTGTCTCAAAAGACTGCTCAACAACCAGCGTGCACTTCTCGTATTTCCCCGTAATCTTTTCCGTGCCCTTCAGGTGAGCCACTTTTACATTTTTAAAAAATATTTCCAGGGATTGTGTCGAAAATTCCAATACGGTGACATTTAACGTTGAAACGTTCCCGAGCATCGACAGAACCGCTTCTTGTTCTTCTTCTCCTGTAAAGTTATTTTCAAGAGCTTCGGGCACCGTAGCGAAAATGTTGCCGTTTAGAATCTCCAAAAGGAATGTGTCACTTTTTTCGCGCTTCGGAGTTTTTTCCAGTGCTCCGTAAAGATCGATGATAAAACTGCGCCAGTCTTCAGGGTTTTTGTACTTCCCTGCGTCAAACGACACTTTAATCTCTTTTGCCTGCATCGAAACAGCGGAAAACGCAACTACACCCAGGCATAAACAACGAAAACCGAACACCTTCATATACTTCACGGTTATACTTTGAGAAAAAATATCCCGTTTGCAAGAAAAATTTTAATTTTCGGCATAAATTTTCGAATCTGTGTGTTGAAAGTTTGTCTAAGAGTATAAGGGGCTGTTAAAAACGGAATTTTGTGATTATACTTTTCTTTTGCTTGCGTGCGGAAAATGCACGAATTTTTGAAATTTCGAGTTGTTTTTGTAAATTTTGTAAATTTGGTAATTTTGTTTGCATATGCCCATGAGGATATTGAGAAACGAATTTTTGTTATTTTTGTTATTTTGGCTCTTTTGTTTAAAAAGTTAAGTACAAGCCGAGTGTTGAAGTTCGGTTAAAGATAACTAAATTTGTTATTTTGGCTGTATTTGCTTTTTTTGGAATAAAGCATCAATTTTTCAAATACGGCAATATCGCGTAAAAAGCATAAAGTGTATAAAAGGCGACATATGTCGTCTGAAAACCGTGTGTGTACACGGAAGGCTTTTGTTTGTTAAATATCCGAATGTTGAGAATGTCGGTTTTTTTGTTGTTTCGCACGTTCGGAGCCAACCTTCCGTCGTTGACACTCACGGGTTCCGCGACTGAAATCAAACCATGAAGTTCTCGTTGAAATTTTTAAACCAATACCTGCCGGTGCCACGGACGTTCGAAGCAATTTCCGAAGCACTGGTGCGGTTGGGATTCGAAATCGACGGAACGGAATCCTGCGGCTATTGCGGAAGCGGACCGCTGGTGGTCGGGCAGGTGAAAACAAAAGTCCCGCATCCGAATTCGGATCATTTAAGTGTCTGCACCGTGGACGTCGGTCAGGCGGAGCCGTTGCAAATCGTCTGCGGCGCAAGTAATTTCAAGGTTAACGACAAAGTGCCCGTTGCGTTGGAAGGCGCGCGTTTGGGGGATGTGGTTTTAAAGAGAACCGTTATGCGCGGCGTCGAATCCTGCGGCATGATGTGCAGTGCGGACGAATTGGGTTTGTCGGAAACGCGCTGTCACGGCTTGCTGATTTTAAACGACCGCAATCCCGACGTCGGTACGCCGTTGGAGGAACTTTTCGGCGATACGAAGGATATTATTCTGGACGTCGCGATTCCGTCCAACCGCGGCGATTGTTTAAGCTACGTCGGGATTGCACGAGAATTGAGGGCGATTTTCGGCGGAAACGGGAATAAGACGGCGAAGTGCGTCGGATAAGCCGATTTTGTCGGGCGTTGGGTATCCGAGTTAATGCACATTGTGTAGTTTTTTTCCGTTTCGTAAAAAAACGAAAAATATGTCTTGCATTTATAAAATTTTCCTGATTGGATTGATAATGGTATGGTACATCAATATCTGAAAACGTGTGTTTTATCGGTATGTGTTGCCGTGTCGTGCGGCGACAGGGCGTTCGGGGTGGAATTTTGGTGTCAATGCTGTTATGAAGAGATTAAGGATGAAAATTGGGGAAAGCATGTACATGAGTCCCAAGGCCATGGGACTGCGTTTGATAAGCCCGTGATTCGTTGTACCCCATGTGGTAAGTCGATTGGGAATTGGAACGACATCAAATCGCACAGGGAAGAGTGTCATGCAAAAGACGAGTCGTGTTTGAAATATAATTTTTATTGTCCAACGTGCTGCGGAGAAATCCACGCGGATGATTGGTTTGTTCATTTGTGGTATGAACACGGGATTCCGAATTCTGTCCTTTTGTATAGACAAAACAGAGAGAATTCGAATTTAAATGCTACGTTCTCGTGTTGGGAGTTTTGGCAAAACCTCAAAACCGAAGGTTCGCTTGATTGTAACGATGGTTTTATGAAGGACGGCAGTTTTTTATGTCAGCTGTGCCAGCCGGGAAAAAAAAGCAGGAGCTGTCGTGTTCCGGTTCTGCTTTGGTACGATCACCTGAAAGAAAAGCATCGCAATCACCTGCCGGAACGCAATTTTTTCTGTAAAACTTGCAACGACGTTATTGACGGGAGCGGTTGGAATGAACACGTGAAAGAGAAGCATGCGAACTGGTTGTTGGAGAATGGGTGGAAATTGTATTGCAAAGAATGCAAAATGATGGTTCCGAAAGAAAATTGGAATAACCATGTGCTGGAGGAGTATAAAAAAGGGTTTTTAAAATCGAAAGATGGTGTTTTCCTTTGGTGTGAAACAAAAAGGGTAATGATTTTGGGAAAGGATTGGAATTCCCACGTGGAGGCTGAAATGGAGAAATCCTCTTCGAACGGGTGTTGTAAGCTTCTGTGTAGGATATGTCGCACAATGGTTTCGAAGGACGATCTTAATAAACATGTGATGGACAACCATCGGTGTGCTTTTTTCCCAGATGCACACTTCCTTACGGAGCCAGATCTTTGGTGCGCAATCTGCGGCAAAGTGGTTTTGATGGTCGATTGGAATAAGCATACGGTATCCGAGCATAAGGAGGATTTACAGAAAGGGTATGTTAAGTTCTGGTGCAGAATATGTAATCAAATGGTTCCGCTAAAAGACTGGAATGCGCATGCGGAAGGAATTTTGGGGACGAAAGAAGTACGAGAAAAGCATAACATGTGGTTCGCAGGTGGTTTTTGGGATCTTTTTTGCTCAAAGTGCAACGTAATGGTTTCGGAAGAGAAGTGGAATGGACACATGGAAGCTGAACATAAAGGATTTGATTTCGTGAAAATGTTCCGCTGTTCGCAATGCAAGCAATACTTTCTGGATCAACAATCAAGGGAAAACCATGTGAAAAATAAGCATCAGGATTGGTTTTTTTGCAACCTGTGTGACGATGTGTTTTGTAAAAACAAGAAAGAACATTTTGAAGAGGACCACCCCGGCAAGGGTTTTGTTTGTGCTTGCGGAGCATACTTTCGTAAAGATTGTGATGACGGAAAGACGAAATATGAGCACTTGTTGAAACATTCCGTGAAGTGCGAGTTGTGCAATAAAGAGGTTACGATAGATCACATGGAATCCAAGCACGGATGCAATCTGAATGTCTGCAGACCGGAGGCGATAACCAAGGAGAAAGTTTGGAAGTGGCGGCATGATTTTTCCTGTAAAAATATGCTTTCATGTCCTCTCTGCGGAATTAAAAGCATTCTGCCGGATGTCGAAAAGCATATACGGGAAGATCATAAATGTACGCAAGAGTGTCGCTTTAACGTACAAGAAGCACTTGAACATGATGCTTCCTGTATGAACGGTTTGACACGGTGCCATCTGTGTGGACAAGAATTGGTCAGAGCGAAACTTAAAAACCACGGGATCCAAAAGCACGGATGTGCTGAGGATTGCCCGATGTTAACCGGGAAAGGGTGCTGGCATCATGGTAAATGCAGAGAGTGGAGTCTTAAACAATGCCAGCTTTGTGGCGAATGTAATGTAAAAGCCGATCACCTATTCAAAAAGCTAGAATGCAACAAATTTAAATGTAGCGACAAATCGTGTTTTATAATACAAGATGAGGATGGCCTTGTTTATATGCAGCATGTAAATCACCGATCGGACAAGCAATTCTTAGGAATGCAAGAATAGGGTTGTGACTCAGACAGCGATTGACCTTAAAGCGTGAGTTGTGACATTTTTTTATTTCGCAAACAGTTGATCGATGGCGCAGGCAAGTGTTGTTTGATCGTACTTGACTATTTTGTCATTTAAACTTGGAAGATATATCCGCAAAGCATACGCGTGCGACTGTTCTCATTGCGCCCGAAAGTTAACCGCCTTGACGACGAACGCTTTTCTTTATCCCTGCATCGCCTCGGGTAACTTGCGCTCTTGAATTTCCTCTTTTAAAATCCCAAGCACGGCGAGAAGATGGAATATGATTTTTAGAGGTTCGTCACAGCCGTCGTTTACGCCTCAAATCCTTCCGAAAAATTTCCGAAAATCCCATTCATCGCCGTTGGGATTATTCGCATATTCTTCGGAAATTTCTTGAAAAAGCAGATCTCTCGGCGTTGTAATCGGGTATGGACGCCTCGATTGCCTCGCAAAACCTTTCTGCCGATCCGCACGCTTTTTTGCATGCTCAACCGAAGCCGTCAAAGCCCTTTGTAGTGGTCGAAACACCGCTGTGTGATTATTATTCGAGATGTTTTATTGAAAATATCGCTGTCCGGCCGAGTCCCAAAGAGGTGCAAAAGTTTTTAAAATCTTTCAATCCGCCCCCGAACTTTAACGGCGTGCTCTTGCGTTGCATTACTCTCGCACACCTCCGGCAATTTGCGTTCTTGAATTTCTTCCCTTAAAATTTTCGTGCCAGATGGCGAAAGGGGAATATGATTTTTAGAGGTTCGGTACAGTCGCCTTTACGCTTCAAACCCTTCCCCGAGATAAAACTTGCGACTTTGCGGATCGTTGAGCAATGTTTTGCGATCGCCGGCGCAGAGCACGCATCCGTCGTACAAAAGATAAGCACGGTCTACCACGCGCAGGGTTTCGCGCACGTTATGATCGGTAATCAGCACGCCGATGCCCTGGTGTTTCAGGCTTAAAATAATTTGCTGCACCTCTTGGACACTGATGGGATCCACGCCGCTGAACGGTTCATCCATCAACAGAAATTGCGGGTGCGTGAGCAATGCGCGCGTGATTTCCAGGCGTCGCCGTTCACCGCCGCTCAGGGTAAAAGCTTTTTGTTTGGCAACTTTCGTGAGGCCCAAATTTTCCAAAGCCGCCTGCGTTTGTTGTTTAATTTCCAAACGCGTTAAATCTAAAGTCTCCAAAATCGCACGTATATTCTCTTCGACCGTCAGTTTTCGAAACACCGACGCTTCCTGCGGTAAATAGCCGATGCCCTTGCGTGCCCGCTTGTACATCGGCAAAGCGGTCACATCCGCACCGTTAAAGATGACCCGACCGCTTGTGACGGCAATCAGCCCGACCGTCATGTAAAAAGTCGTCGTTTTTCCTGCGCCGTTCGGTCCCAATAAACCGACAACTTCGCCGGCTTTGACGTTGATATTGACCCCGCGTACCACTTCGCGGTCGCCGAAAGTCTTGCGTAAGTTCTCCGTCGCAATAAAGGGTATTCCGCCTTCGCTCATGACAGCGTTATTCCAAAAACAATCCGACGTCCGAACGCCGTTGAGATAAACCGACAAACTTCATTCCTCTTCGCCCAACTGCACCTGTGCCCGTCCGCCGGCATTGGAATTCTCGACCAACACCTGTCCGGAGTTTTGAAAAAAGGTAATCTTCTCGCCTCTAAACGTGCCCTGCACCGAACATTTCACAACCGGATGCTCCGATAAAACCATCTTGCCTTCGTTCGGGTAGATAACCGCTTTTTGCGCCGTTGCCTGCTTCGTTTCGCCCGTTTCTTTGTCGGATGTTTTCAAAAACACGTCGCCCTTTGCAACAATCAATTTTAACTGTCCCGCCGGCTACAAGGCTGTTTTATGCGTATCGACGGGCGATAAATAACAAAACAATTTGCACGGCTGTTCCGAAAATTTTTGAGCGAAGCACCAAAGTGGCACCGCGGAATTGTTTTTCGCCTGTTGTTCCGATTGCGTACGTACCCACATGCGGTCGCAGGAACCTGAAAACTCTTTGCCGTTCAGTTGTACGTTCCCGACAAACAGGAATTCGTTGTGGTCTTCGAATCGCAACATTTCCATGCGGTCGCTCGTAACGGTGGTCGACGGTTTCGCCGCCGATAATAAACTGCAAAACACCGCCGAAAAGAGGCAAAATAAGCATTTTTTAACGGTCATAAAACAGGACGTTGGCGTTTTTGCCGATGAAAACTTTCGAAAAACTTGCCTTTTCGTGCTTCCCTTCCCACACCCACTGCTCACCCACAATGGTGTATTCGGGGTTCGTCACCGTCAACAGCGATTTCCCGGACGCGCGGTGCTTTGGCAACGAAACGACCGCGTCCTCGCTGCGAACCGTCATGTCGACTTTGTCCCTCTGTTGCGGATCGAAAAACGTAATGCACAGCTTGCGAACGTTAAACCGCGATTCGTTCAGGTATTGAACGGTTTCGCCTTCGCACTGCCATGTTTTGACGCCGTTCTCGTCGAAAAACGGCGTTATAAAGCGACGCATTGGCGTATCGGAATGAAAACGGAACAACTCATCGGCATGCAAGTCGGGAAACACCGAAAGGAGTGCTGTTGCAATGCATACCGCGACCAAGAAGTGTTGCCGTTTATCAAAAGCCTGCCGAGTTGTTCGAAGCATCTTCCGTTACGTCGCGCAGTGTCAAAAAATCGCACCGACATTTTTATTATAAGTCAAAAGAACGGCGCAACAAAAGCCATTTCGTCCGTGCGACTGCGCAGGTTTTATACAAAAAATGCTACTTATTGGTTTATTTGCCAATTCTCTCGTTTATCTGCCTATTTTTTCTTGCGAAGCATTAAGACAAGCATTCCGATGAACAGGGAATATGCGGCGATTGATATGGCTGATGTCTCGGTGCCGAAAGTTCCGCCTGTAATAAGGGGTGATTTTGATTTCAGGACATAGGTATAAGCCGCATTTTTATGCGGTTCTGTGCCGATACGGATTATGCCGCCGATGACGGAAGCATTCAAAAAAGCGTGAACC
>JAFVCI010000064.1 GCA_017479315.1 Opitutales bacterium
ACATCGCGGATGTCGAGATCGACTTCGGGTGCCGTTTTTTTCGGATCCGCCAAAATAAAATTCACCGTTCGCTCGTTTGTCGTATGTGTTCTGATAACATCGGAAATAACTTTCAGCGTTTCCGCCAACGGCACGCGATCGATATGAATTTGCGGCAAAATCACGCGCTTGGCATATTGTTGTAACGTTTCGGGTTGCGGAAGAGGAATTTTCGGCGAAACACCTTCGGATGTTGCGGATGATTTCGGCGTACTTTGAACCGCCCATGTCGCCCGAACGTCCTTCAACAGCGCCTGACGCGTTTCGTACCGCAAAGCGTCTTCCTTTGCTTTTGTGTCTGCTTCCGAAATATGTGCCGTTTCTGCCCGTGTCTTTTCGTCCGAAACTTCCCTTTGAGCTTTTTTGCCCGCAACTTCCGATCGTCCTGCTTCGGTCGGTTCTTCCTCGTCTGAACGCAACAAAACCGCTTTTTCGGAAGCGGCGGATGTTGTTGAAGTTTCACTAATCTCCGTTATACCTTTTGACAACGGTTCGTGGGATGCAGGCGATAAATTGTCTTTCGGAATCACTTCGCGTTTATGCCGATGCTCAACCGCTTCCGTCGAATAAGCCGTTCCCGATTTTATTTTGTCCGTTTGAAAAAAACCGTTGCGGGTTTTGTAATTGTCGCCTGCCTCCCCGTTCTTATCTCGGTTCCCTCTTGTCGACAGACGCCGCAAACGTTCTCCGTAGGTCTCCTTTTCGCCCCTTATCGGGTTGGCTGACGTTGAAGTACCCTTGTCGACCGCTGCCGAAGACATAACGCCGTCTTTTTTATTCAAAGCACGACGAGTAATTTCGTTGCGACTTTTTTGTGTATCGACTGGGGAACTTTGTGCCGATAGAAGATTGTGTGAAATTTCACCAGAGATACTTTGTGCGGTACGATCGTCGAAATTTGCAAACGTTTCCCGATCTGTTGTTTCGGAAGGCGCGCTTGGTATATTTGAAAGGGGCTCCGCGGAAACGGAACACAAGCGGTGCACGGGCTTCAAAAGCCCGTTACCAACACCACTTGTGAATATGAAAACAATCAGAAAACGCTTAACATGCCTTTGGAGCTGTGCCAAGTGTCTTCTGACACAATAAACCACACCTCTATGTGAACGGAACTTTTTGCCATATGTCAACAGGAAAAATAAATAATTTCTTAAAAAATTTTATTATCGGCAGATTTTTGACAAAAGAGGATCGAAAGCAACAAAAAGCGAATTACCGTGAATTCATATGCGCATCGTACAAATCATCCGCGAAGTACCCGGAGTTGTAAGCGGGAAAAGGGCGGGTTGGATGTTTATGGTGCGGAACCGTTTAAAATCGAAAAAAACCGGTCGAACTCTTGGGCATCCGAGCCGAAAAGTGTCAATGTTCCACGTGCAGGCGGTTCAATTCTCTCTCGGTTTAAAATGCTTTTGCAGTATCAGGCAAACGAAGAGCAACAGAACGGCAAATCCCTGACAGAGGTTCAGGGCAAAAAAGTAGGAGTGTGCTTCGTGACATTTGGCGAAAAAGTAGGGTCCGGTTGCGCTTCCGAGGCAGAGGCACGCCGATGCCCGACCATTGACGGTGCCGATGTGTTTTGTGCCGAAAAGTCGTGGCAATACCATGTAGGCAAGGATTTGGCGCATTCCCCAATAAGCACCCGCCGTCAATCCGTACAGACAGAGTATGAAATTGTTCGCGATGTATTGAAAACTGTAGAGCAGGCTGATGTCGAGCAACAGAAAAAGGAAAAGGGTATTTCGTATGCCGATTTTTTCAAAAAAATGCCCCGCAACGAACGTTGTGAGAATTGTGACAACGGGCGTTCCCATGAGACAAAGCGTAACATTTTCCGCGCGTGCTCCGAAGGCTTCGCACATCGGGACGAGATGAAACGCCAGAGCGGTCATTTGGAACGCCTTGAAAAACAGCATCGCCATAATCAGCCAAAGCGCAGGCGAGGATTTGAAGGTTTTGACGGCATCTTCGGCGGTGAATTCGGGCGAAAAAGTGCTTCGAGAATTTTCGGCGTGCGTTGAAATCTCAAAAGGAGATGTTTTGCCGGAAGAGGGCAGGGGCGAAAAAAGTGAAGGCGTCGTTTTTTGGGCGAAATTCGCGCTTTTCACAAAATTTTCGGGCGCAGTTTCGTGGGGAATGGCAGAAATTTCGTCGGTTTCACGTTCTACATGCAAATTTTCCGCATTTTTGGCTTACCCGAATCATCGAAGTCGTTTTCCCCAAACGCAGGCGGTTTTTTAATCCAAC
This sequence comes from Opitutales bacterium, assembly GCA_017479315.1. Lineage (GTDB taxonomy): Bacteria > Verrucomicrobiota > Verrucomicrobiia > Opitutales > UBA9783 > UBA3222. Next base: position 2,287 of record JAFVCI010000064.1, read on the forward strand.
GCACCAAAAAAAGCATGATGCACAGCCAAAAAATGCCGACGGTCAGCCAAACGTGTTGCCAGGCGAAAAAGCGCGACAGGCGCAGATTGAGGTGCGGCATGGAGGAAGCGACGGATGCCAGCAACAGGCAGGTCAGACCCGTTGCGAACCCGCGATTTTCCTTGAACCACGCCGCCACCATGCAACGTCCCGTCAACATATATGATTGCACGGACATACGGATGGCGACGAAAGCGCAAAAGAGGATGAAAAGGTTCAAAAACGGCGGTGCGGCGATGATTTTTAACGCACTCATGCCGATAAATGCGCTGCCGAATAATGTGACAAAAACGCGCAAAAAGTATTTTGTCGGATAACGATCGTACCAACGCCCGATGTATGGCAGAGCGATGCCCGTCAGTAAATTTGCCAATCCGTAGATAAAGCTGATTTGCGCCGATGTGACCGCCAAGTCGCGGCAAACATCTTTCAAAAACGGGCTGAAGGACGCCGTTCGTCCGAAGCCGCTCAGTCCTTCCAACAGAACGGTGATAAAAAGCACCACCCAACCGTAGTTGAACATGACCTCATTATCACGGCGGTTTTCGCAAGTGCAAGTTCTTTGCTCGAAAACGTCGGTTGATGTCCTTTGAGACCGCCGCAATGTCGAATTGACTTAAGAACATGCGACAGACACCTTTGTAGCTAACAGAAACGCTTTTGTGACCGCAATTCCGTCCTGCCCGTTTGAATTTTTCGACGAAAATCCGTCTGAAAATTCCTCTGCGTATTTTATGCGATGCGCTTTTAATGAGGCACTGAAAGCTTGGGAAAAGGGCGAAATTCCGATCGGTGCGGCGGCGGTTATCGATGAAAAACTCGTTGCGCGCGCGCACAATGCGGTCGAAATAAACCATGATCCGACTGCTCATGCCGAAATGCAACTCATTCGTACATTAGCGCAAAAAAAGAGCGATTGGCGACTGACCGATGTCACGCTCTATGTTACCAAGGAGCCCTGTCCGATGTGCGCCGGTGCGATTTATAAGGCTCGTATTCCGAAAGTTGTCATCGGGGTTGTTGATGACAAGCAGGGATGCCTGGGCGGTTGTTTGTGCCTGCATACGGCGTTGCGGCTTTATCATCGCGTTTCGGTCGAAGTCGAACCTTTGGACGGCTCCTGCGAACGCATGCTGAAGACGTTTTTTGAATTACGGAGGCAACAAAGCTGAGTTGTTTTGTCTAATTTGTTTCGGTTTGGTGTTCGATACGGTCAGAATCGGTATTTTTGTCATTTAACGTACTCCGAAGGAAGAAGTGCGTCTGTTTTTTGAAATATAGATGTCGGTTTGTATTTTCGGTACCCGTGAAAACCATTACGAAAAGAGTGGGAAAATACACGGGGGCGGTTGTGCGGGATATTTTTCAGCGGCAAATTGCGGTGAAAAAAGTCGGGAAAGGCAGGGGCAGGCTTCCAAAAAACTTGTCGGGTTTTGAAGGCCGGTGTTTCGATTTTGACAACCTCGGTTCTTGATTTTTTCATGGAAAGAACCTTGCGTATGGAGGAAGGATTTACATCGGTTATGACGAATCCGAATTCCGTACAAATAAAATTCCTGGCTCTCGGGAGTTCCGCGTGCCGTGCTCTGAGTGTTTTTGCGGTGCAACAAACCTCGCTTTCGGACGATCGGCTGGCGGTCGATACCGATCGTTCCTGCCTGGATGCTTTGGAAAAAACGGTTTCAACCTACTGCTTTGGAGAAGATTTATTTCGCGGTTTCGGATCGGGCGGTGATGCCGAATGGGTGCAAAAGCATTTTCCGCTTCGGGATGAGCGTTTAAGTGCGTTTTTTCAAGGGGCGCATGTTTTAATAATTTTAGTCGGTTTGAGCGGAGGAACGGGCAGCGGAACCGTTGAGGCGGCTCTCAGTCTTGGACGACAAAGCGGTCTTTTTACCGTCGTCATCCCGCTGATGCCGTTTTCGTTTGAAGGGCATCCGAAAAACGTGCGTGCGCAGGCGCAACTGGAACGGTTGCGGAGCACGGCGGATTTGGTGCTTCCGTTTTACAATGATTTGCTGTTTCAAACCTTGCCCGGGAACGCAACCGCGCAAGAGGCGTTGGCGGAAGGGTATCGTCTGCTTTCGCAGGTATTAAAGGTACTCCGTGACGGATTGCACCCGCGGGAAAATACGCCTTTTGCATGTCGTTTGAATGATTTCGCGCATCACTTCGACAATAAACCCGATACGGTTGCGTGGGGTATCGGAAGCGGAGATGACGCAAAAGTGGCATTGGAAGCAACTTTTGGATGCCCGATGC
>JAFVCI010000065.1 GCA_017479315.1 Opitutales bacterium
AAACTATTGGAGGTGGTGTTGGGAGCTTAAAGAATGGAGCTATAGTAAGATCTGGTTATTTAAATGGTGGTATTGATTGTGTTTTCACTGGGGGATGCATTTCAAATGGTGTAGATACATCCGATTTCAAGCGAGCTGTTCAAGGTAAGAAAAATTTTGTACACCTGTACACAACTGGTGTAAATTTCAATTCCAACCATATTGAAATGTTGCAATGGATGTTGAAAAAGAAAGACCTTAGGCATGTTTTTATTTTGAATCCACTAGTCATATTCCTTCCAAGATCCTTCAAGGGTGAGCGCGATCTCTTCTATCATCCCGAACGTTCCTTATTCATGAAAAGTGGGATTTTTTCTGCGATCGCTATGGTTTTATCGCATTTTCAATTTTTAAAAAGACCATTGCGTCCGCCGGAAAAACGCCACCTTTGGCAACCTGAAGATCCAAAAGAATTTTTCAAGCATGCGATGAAATCTCGAAACAAAGGCGTAATATCGAGTGTTATTATCGATGATAAATTCCAAAACACAACCGATAATCCGCTGTTGCAGTTAATTGCAGAACACCCGGAGATCACCTTCCATTTGTTATTTTTCCCACGATGGGCATTGGACGATAAAAATGCTGTCAAAATGAACTTGAAAGATACTTCTTTTCACATTGAAAACACCAAAACTTTCCCGAATGTTAAAATTTATGACTTCCATGATGTACCTCATACAGTCATTGCTACCAACTGGGAAGACAGTGTGCATTTTTTTTCACCCATGTTCTGTAAATTCATGGCATATTGCATCGAACACGATCTGCACCGCGTTACCACAGAAAATTACGATGCTTACAAAAAACATATCCTTGATGTATTAAAATCCTTCAACCCTTCCGATTATCCCGATCGACCGACAACTTTTGAAGAGTTGGTTGCCTACGAAGAAAGTCTGCATCCGGAACTGAAAAAAGAGAAAATGTCTGTTGAAAAACCGTAGAATTTTATCGTTGCACTCAAAACACCTTCTTTTGATTTTTCCAAACTTTTTTCCCCGCAAAAAACAATCTTGACGCCCCCTATAAATCCTCCAACATTAGAAGTGTTTGCGAGTGTAGCTCAGTGGTAGAGCACTACCTTGCCAAGGTAGGGGCCGGGGGTTCGAATCCCCCTACTCGCTCCAGGTTTGTTAAGTAGAACACGAGTTGAACAATGAAACCAAGGGGCGATTGTCTATGGGAGCAAATGCATCGCGGGAAGCGGTAGCGGGCGCTGATGTTCGGCATCAGTCGCTTATTCGGGTTCAAAACCTCACTAAGTATTATCACGGTGAGCTTATTTTAAAAGATATCAGCGTTGATATCGAGGAGGGCGATTTAGTGTCGATTATTGGTCCTTCCGGTTGTGGAAAATCGACGTTTTTGCGCTGTTTAAACGGCATGGAGATATTGGATTGCGGCTCCGTCAACATCAACGGCATTTTACTTCAGCGCAAAACGCTCGGCGCGCCGATGCAGGATTTCAACGCAAAGGCACACGCACTGCGTCAGCAGGTCGGGATGGTGTTTCAAACGTTCAATTTATTCCCGCACAAAACCCTTCTGCAAAACGTCATGGTAGCGCCGATGATTGTTCAAAAAAAATCGCACGACGAAGCGGAAGCGGTTGCGGTTAAATTTTTGGATAAGGTAGGGCTGAAGGCATTTTCGCACCGTTATCCGGTTCAACTTTCGGGCGGGCAACAGCAACGCGGTGCCATTGCGCGCGCTCTGGCGTTGTCGCCGAAAGTCATGCTGTACGACGAACCTACTTCTGCCATCGATCCGACACGCGTGGACGAAGTACTGGAAGTCATGCGCGATTTGGATAAGGAGGGCATGACGCAAATTGTGGTCACACACGAAATGCGTTTTGCGAAAGATGCATCGGACTACATTATCTATATGGAACAGGGGGAATTTGTGGAAATTTCGGATGAAGACGAGATTTTTATCGCTCCGAAAGATGAGCGAACGCGTAGATTTTTAAAAAAGTTTATGTAAAATGAAAATAAAACAGATGTTCCCGACGCCTTTTTCCCGTTTTTTTGTTTTTTACAAACCAAAAGATACTTCCGCCGTATTTCGCGAAAAACACCCGCGAAAGAACTTATGTTGCAATAAACGCATAAAATGAACGTTTCCCGCCTGTTAACAAAAACAGTTTATCGGAACACTTTTGCGTGTTTCTTTGCTTTGTTGCTCTCAGCAACCGCTCAGGCAAAGGAAATGCTTCGTTGGGGAGCCGACGGTCAGGGCGGCGCGCCGCATGTCTTCTACGATCCGAAAAATCCCGAACGGCTCACCGGTTTCGAGTACGAAGTTGCAAAAAACATCGCTGATGTCATGGGTAAAGACCTGCAGTATTGCCCGAACGATTACGAGATGCTGGTTTCAGGGTTGAAACGCGGTGAATACGATATTTTGATTAACGCGATCGTTCGCAATGTATGGCAAAAACATGCGAAGCAAGCGGATATTTTGCTGTCTGAACCCTATTATATTACGCACCTGCAACCGGTCGTCCTAAAAAATTCCGAAATCAAGAGCGTTTCGCAACTTAAAGGCAAAAAAATCGGTATTTTAAAGTGTTCCGAGCATGCCGAAAATGCGGTTCGGCAACTGGAGGCACATTTCGTAATCTATGATGACGAAGTAAAGGCTTACGCGGATTTAAACAACAAACGCCTGGATTGCGTCATGACCGATCACCCCGAGACGTTTTATTATGCCTCCGTCGACGACAGCATCCGTATGTTGGAACCCGTTGACCGTATTGAATTTTCCGTTGCGGTTCGCAACGATCATCCCGATTTGTTAAGACAAGTAAATAACGCTTTGGAGTATTTGAAAAGCAACGGTACGTTACGCGCGATTTACGAACGTTGGGGTTTATGGAATGCCGAAACCGCAACGTATTTTAAAACTTCCGTTCTGCCTCAGACGCCGGCAACCGAATTGGAACGCTATATTGCCGATGTTCGATCGGAAAGGGAAAGCAGCAACTGTTATCTGAACAGTCTTTCGTGTTTTGCAAAAGCCGCCGCCGTTACCCTCGGAATTTCCCTCAGTGCCATGATATTGGCACTTGTTTTCGGTTTTATTCTTGCAGTGTTCAGAACCTACGGTTTTCGTTGGTTGCAGTGTTTTGTGGCGACTTGGATCGAAATTATCCGCGGCACGCCGCTGATGGTTCAATTATTGTTTATCTTTTACGGATTGCCAAACCTCGCGCCCTATTTATCGGAACCGTTCGCAAGTTGGGTCTGCATGAACCCGTTTGTTGCGGGGATTTTGGCACTCGGTCTCAACTATTCGGCATACGAAGCGGAAATTTACCGCTCGGGCTTTCAATCCGTCCCCATCGGGCAAACGGAAGCGGCGCGTGCCCTCGGGATGACACATACACAAGCCCTTTGGCACGTTGTTTTCCCGCAGGCGGTTCGCACGGTTCTGCCGCCGCTTACCAATGACTTTATTATGTTGCTCCAAGATTCCTCGTTAGTTTCCCTGATTACCATCGTGGAACTCAGCCGCACCTACCAGCTCTTTGCGGCGGCTAACTTCAATTATTTCGGTTTCGGAATTTTGGTGTCTCTGTTTTATTTACTGATGGGGCTTCCGTTCACACGTCTTGCAAGGCATTTCGAAAAAGCTCTGAGTGCGAAGATGCAGAGACATGCGTAAAGTATTCTTTTGTTTTTCACGGCATTGAAAAGCAAATCAACAGCAATGCAACATACCGATATCCGCTACTTCCACCGTTACTGCCAAACCCTTGAAATCGAAAGCGTTCCAGGGCATCGTTGGTTGCGGTTTTTATACGACACGTACATCGGGCGGTTGTTGTTGAAAGTTTTTTTCAAACGCGTTTGGTTTTCGAAATGCGTCGGTTGGTGGATGAATACGCCATTTTCCAAAAGAAATATCCGACCGTTTGCGGAAAAATACGCGATTGATTTGGATGAATTCGAAAAACAACCGCAGGAATACAAGAGTTTTAACGATTTTTTTTACCGAAAATTTAAGCCTGATTTTCGACCGATTTGTGAAGATCCCGAAACGTTATGTTTCTCGTGTGACGGGCGTCATTTGGGATTTCAAAAACTTAGCGAAACACAAAAATTTTTTATCAAAGGCGGTACGTTCAACCTTCAACAGTTACTTAAAGACGAAACACTCGCAGGACATTTTCGAAACGGAACCTGCGTTATCAGTCGGTTGGCACCCGTGGATTATCATCGCTTTCATTTTCCCTGTAACGGCATCCCGCAAACAACACACTTAATCAACGGTTCCCTGTATTCCGTCAGTCCCATGGCGCTGAAGGGAAGTCTAAAAATTTTCGGTGAAAACAAGCGTTGGTTGACAATCTTGCAATCGGAACGCTTCGGCAAAGTCGCCCTGATCGAAGTCGGCGCCTGTTGCGTCGGCAGTGTTCGGCAAACGTTCACACCCGAAAATTTTGTCAAAAAAGGCGACGAAAAAGGCTATTTCCTCTTCGGAGGCTCCACTGTTATTACGCTTTTCGAACACGGTCGCGTTGTTTTGGCGCAGGATTTAGTTGATTGCACACAAAAAGGTCTGGAATTGTACGCACATATGGGCGATGTGATAGCGCGAAGTACTGAGGATGAATAAGAATACCACTTTATTGATTTTACCGTAATATATACGGATTTCTCTTTATACAGGCTTCTCTTGTGTGCTCTATACCGGTGTGTTCTCAAAAACAAGGGAGGTCGCGCAGAAAACACGAACTGTTCAGATTTTAAGCATTCTTCGTTTTCATGGAAAATGCATAAAACGGCGTTTCACCCAGTGGGTCTGACGAACGTTCTTTTACAATCCTTCAAAAACAACTGAAATTCCCTTCCTAACTTCCGTTATACGCACGGATGCCGTCGGCAATCGCCCGCGTCAGCTTTTCCTGATAATCGGCACTGTTGCAGATTTTTGATTCCGTCGGATGGCTTAAAAAACCGCATTCGATAAGGATCCCGGGGCAATTTAACTCCCGAAGAACGCCCAATCGCTTTCGCTTCACGCCGCGATCAATGGAGCCCGTGTTTGGGATAATTTTCTTCTGTACCTGCCAACCCAAAATGGAACTTTGTCCGTCGAATGCGTTGATCGGCATCGAATTGAATTCCTTCGTTACAACTTGATCGCTCGAAGGATATCCCGCTAAAGGAAACGCAAAAACCTCAATACCGCGCGCCTGCTCCGACGGTGCCGAGTTATAATGAATAGAAATAAACAAATCCGCGTGTTTCATATTTGCAAACGCCGACCGTTGGCTCAGGAAAACATCCGCATCGGTTGTCCGTGTCAGATGAACCACATAACCCATCGAACGCAATTTACCTGCCAATAATTGCGCGGTTTTAAGCGTTAAAAGTTTTTCCTTCAGCCCGTTTTGAACGGTTCCTTCCGCTTTTCCGCCGTGTCCCGGATCGATGACGATTGTTTTGGCACGTTTTTTAACAAAATTTTGCGGGAACAAAAGCGGTTTGAGAATATTTTCAACATCCGCTGTACGAATGCGGTGCTCGGGGGTAACTAATCGCAGTTGATGTGCCAGTTTTTTAAGCCGCGTTGTCGGCATCGGCGGCGTTTCAATCGGAAACGAAAGAAAAATTTTAATCCCGTCAAACATTGCTTCCTTTGTACCGCTTCGAAATTCAAAACGATGCCGCCCGTCGCACAATATGATGCTCTGCCCGTTTGCGGAATACTTCAAACGCAACTGTTTTGCCACATCCGACAAACGAACGGAGGTGTTCAGCGAAAAAGCGGGTTGTGTCGATTTTACAGGTAAAGCAGGCGAAGGCTTACATGTACCGCCCGATGTACCCGATACCGAAGGTTTCGGTTGAGTTATGGACGGCTTTGAGGCAGTTTTGAATGCGGTTTGTTTTGGGGAAGCCGCCTGCGATGATTTTAACGTTCCCTTTGTATTAAAAGTATTTGATGACGCTTGTGTTTTGACTTTGGGTACAATAGGCGATTTTTGAACGGACGTCTTCGAAGAGGCCGTGGTGCCTTTTTTTGAAATTATCGCGGAACTCTTTGCGGTTGTTGTTTTTGATATGGCTGCCGAATTTTTCGACAAAGCACTTTTCGGGGAAGCTGTTTTGAGAACCGTCATTGAACTTGTTGTTGTTTTTTGAAACTGCTTTTGCGGTATAATTTTTGTCGCGGTATCTTTCCGAACCGACTTCAAAGCGGCTGATGGGGGTGCCGATTGTGAAGAAATTTTCTTCGTCGCTTGTGTTTTTGCAGCTCCCGCCTTCGTTTGAGAAACTTTTAAAGAACTTTTACCTGCTTTGACGGTTGCCTGTTCCCGAGTACCGACAACATTCTTAACAGCCGACCGTTCCGCAAATGCGATGTTCGGAAACCCACCCCACAACCACGAAAAAAACACGATCGCAAGCCAGGACACCGACAAACGGACGGACGTAACCTCGAAGCGCATCACATCGGATCCGCGTCACCGTCATCCTCGGTCGGTTTGCCGTACACCAAAACGCGCTTCGCGGTCGGCAACGGAGACATCATCACAAACACGTTGCGACCGCTTAAGGTGACTTTCCCGTCTGCAACACCGACATTTTTCAAATCGTCCGCCATCCGTTGCACCACATCAACGCCCAACTGCGGATTGCCCATCTGACGACCGCGAAGATTAAGGAAAACTTTTAATTTATTGCCTTTAAAAAGAAAGCTCTCCGCCTGCCGACGCTTGGTTTCAAAATCCCCATCTCCGATCAACGCACCGAGTTTAATTTCCTTCAACTTCGCAGACGCCGATTTGTTCGATTTTGATTTCTTTCCTTCGTCGTACATGTACTTGCCGAAGTCGACAATCTTGCACACGGGTGGTTGGGCGTTCGGCGAAATTTCCACCAAATCCAAGCCTGCGTTTTGTGCCGCTTCCAACGCATCCTGTAACGGTAAAACCCCGATTTGTTTCCCGTCCGCACCGATGACGCGCACTTCCCGCGCACGGATTTGCTTATTCTTGCGCGGCGAATTGGAAAACTGCTTTTTGAAAAACGGCGACGGTTTTTTCGATTTTTTAGGAAAGCCGACCATCGATGAGAACGTTGCTGAACATTTTTTTTATTTGACCCGAAAAAACGCTTATTGTCAAACACATTTCGCACCGAACCTTGCGCCATCTTCACCGCCGCGTTGCGCAATATCCTTTGGCACGAAATCTGCTGTGTTAAAAAGCACATGTTGTCCTCCGTCTCATCGGCGAATTCCCTCAACGTTAGTGCGTTAAATACAGCATCACTATTAGCGCAGGTACGGGAAGCACGGAAAGCTTCGCTCATCGATCGGGTTGCAAATGCCGTCGATCCCGCCACAAATGCCGTCGATCCGACTTACGTAAGAGCACTTTATAATGCCTGCGATTTGTTTTTTAACGGCAATTCAACCAAAGTCGGTCTTGTGAAGATTGAAGAACTTTTAAAAAATCAACTCAATGCCGTTCTGTCGTTGATCTCATCGGTGCGAACATACGATTTTCCGCTCGATATCGCCAAAATTCTCGATGAGAACAAACTCACCAACGCCTGTAAGAAAGGAAACGAAGCTTACAAGTTTTACGTACGAAAAATCATCTCCGAACTGAACAATCTGCACGAAGTTCTTACAAGTGCCAAAAACAATTTATCCCAACTGCAAACCCTGATCCGAACGGGAGATTTCGAGAATCCCGCCGTGAAGGAGCTGTTGACGCAGTTACGTCTTGCGGAACTTGACGGGGAAGCGATAAAAAAAACGTTCTCCGAATACATGGTGCCGAAAAATTTCGAGATCACGTACTTTGATATCTATTGGTACAACGGGAAACCGGCGCAAACCAAAACGGCATCGACCGCCAAAAGCGCCCTACAGACTCCGGAAGGCTACACCATGCCGGAAGCAACGGAAATTGATTGGGACGATGAGAAAAGCAAAAGCAAGTTTCCGTCAAGAATTCCGGACGACATTTCATCCGTCGATGACCTGCGAAGTAAAATCAAAACCGACAAGCTGACCGGCAGCCGCAAAGTGTACACGTGTTATTTTCAAAAAGGTTCTAACCAAACGAAATGGACCGATCGATACGATACAAATGCCGATGTGTATTATCTGACACAGGAGAAGAATATCGAAACGGACGAATCACCGCTTTCTTTTTTCGGCGAGCTGCCGCTGCTCGATAAGTTGAAATATATCGTCCTTTACTACACCAATTCGGGTACACGCCGCACCTTCCCCGAAAACGACGCCGTAAACGGCTTCCCGTGTCTGCCAAACCCGCCCGTAGCTGACGAGACCAATCCCGCAACGGGTGAAAGTCAAAAATACACGGATGACGTCAACGAAATTGCGCGTTTGGAGCCGTTTTACACCGGTTTTCTGGTCGATCGCGACGGTCCAGTCAATGCCCTGGCGTCATTCATGGAGATTAAATCCGCCGCCATCGGCGAACAGATCAAAATTTTGGGTTACCGCATCAAAGCCCTGCGTTATTATCTTCGTTTTCTTAATCGCGGTCTGGAAGAGGTAAATAAAAGTCAATCGAACGGTAATGCCCGCATACCGAATTCCGCGTATGAAACCCTTGCAATGGTCGGATGCAACCCCACGCGATGCCTCAAAACCTTAACCGTCAACGGCGTTACGAAGGATTACATGGTTCTGCAGTTCGGCGGTAAAGACAAAGACGGTACCAAGCAAGGAGGCACGACAGGAGACAAAACAATTCACAATTCTCCCAACGATCGCTACCTGCTGGTTCCGGCAGACGACGAAGGAATTAATGCGTTTGTTGCGGGTTGCAGCTTCTGCGATTTTTGCTACGATCGCATTTTCACGGAAGAAAATTACCTTCGAACCGATGGCGATCAACCCGTGCAATGGGGTTACATGACACGAGACGAATATAACGAGATCCTGAAACCGATAGAACGGCGCACGGCTTCCGGGAAGATTAAGGAAACGATATTTAAGATGGTCGCCGAATATCTCTATGATCCAGGTGAAGAAACTGCACCTTCCGTATTCAAGATAGATGCCAAGTGTAAATATAAACGTTATGCACGTCAGCATACCAAAGGAAAGAGTGACTGGAGCGATTGGTATGCAGTGCAAGAAGAGCCGCACGAATGCACACGTAAAGATCCCGAAATCGACGGCATGCTCATCTTGAAAGAAACCGACGAAAGCAAACTCCCGCGGGAACTTGAGACCAATCGTATGAATATCACGGCGTTATTAAATGAAAATCACTACGGGAACACATGGAACAACTATAAAGATGCATCAATTTGGCCGTCGATCGTAAAAAATTGGACAACCACATACGATACCGTTATCGGCAATGTTCAGGCGCAACTGGAAAGCGTTAACAAATCCATCGAATCGCTGCGGAACAAAATCAACACCTTCGATGAATCCGCCATGAATTTCCGCAACAAGGCGTACACAATTTACAATAAAACCGTCAACAACATCGAATAATTATGTCCATCACCGTTGCACAATATATCCGAAACGAACTCACAAAGGTGCTTGGTTCTGAAGTAACCGTCAGCGACGAAGAAATCGGCAGAAGTCTGCTCGTCAGTCATCTGCTCTCCACGGGAGAAATGACCCTGAAAGAGCTGATACCGACGGCGGAAAAACACGCGGAGCTGCTTTACGCCGTTGCCTATGAGTTTTATCAAAACAACAAAATCGAGAAGGCATATTGCCTGTTTGCTGCGCTCTGCGCCTATGATCCGAAATGCATCAAATTTTTGGAAGGCTGGGCGGCGACCTCCAAACTGCTCAAAAAGTATCAGGAGGCGACGGTCGCCCTGTTCACGCTGACGCAGATCGATCCGATCAACCTTTCCCACTATCCGGAGCTTGCGGAAATGCTTTATAAACTGCAACAGCCGGAAGCGGCGGTTAAATGTTGCGAAGCGGTCGAAAAACTGTCGAAGGAGGAACCGTTCAAATCTAAAAACAAAGACCTCGATGCCCTGATTAAAAAGGCCGCCGCTCTGCGTAAAGTTTTCACCTCAAAAAAATAAGGAAATACCATGCCCGTTGATGCTCGAATCAATCTCAACATAAAGAATTCAAGCGATATCCTTGGAAATTCGGA
>JAFVCI010000066.1 GCA_017479315.1 Opitutales bacterium
GATAAAGTTGAAACCAACCTCGGCGGTCAGATGTTTTGGTTCGCAAAAACGGAGTATTCGATCAAACTGCACGATATTTTTCGCGTGGTCGGTTTTTGCGACGTCGGTGCTTTGTATAAAACGAGCAATGAGAAATACCACCTTCCGAAATCGGGCGGTTTGAATGCCGATGCGGGTTTCGGGTTTCGAATTCATATTTTGGGGACGCCGTTGCGATTGGATTTTGCTTTTCCTTTGCGGACGGATCCGTATAATAAGAAGAGCGCACCGCACATCGCCTATTCGTTCGGTACGTCGTTTTAATTTTCTATGGAAAGTTCACTGTTGAGAACATTAAGTTTCGGTTTCGGGATGATGTCCTGCGTTTGTTTGTCTGCCGCCGAAAAAAAAGCCGTTGTTCCGTCGGACGGTTCGCAGGCGCGTGTCACGACGCAAGGAAAAGCGTTTGCGGTGGTGGATCTCGCCGAGGTTTATGGCGAATTTTATCCGGCGAAAGCGGCGCAGGAGAATTTTCGCTTGTTGGCGCAACAGGCGGAAAGCGAGTTGGAAAAAATGATGAACGAAGGAAAGCCTTTGTTCGAGGAGCGCGATACGTTGATGAAGAAGCTGGATGCGCCCGCTTTAAGCGAGGATGCCCGCAAGAAGTTGGAGGAACAATTGTCGGAGGTTGTTGCGAAAATTCGTCAAAAAGGCGAAGCAATCGGTCAATTCCAACAGGAGAAAGAGATGAAGCTCAACGAGCATCGGCAAACGGTTCTGGCGGAACATTTTAAAGAGATTAACCTCGACATGGAGCGGATGGCGAAGGAAAGGAATTTGGAGTGCATTTTGAATAAAACGGCGATTTTGTACGCAGATCCCGCTTTGGATTTGACGGCCGATGCCGTTCGCGAGGTCAATAAGCCTTATCAAAAGGAAATAAAGGAAGCGGAGAAAAAAGCGGCGGAAGCAAAGGCGAAGGCGAAGGAAGCAGAAGCGGGCAAGAGGTAGTCGTATTTTACGCCTTTTTTCGAGAAAAGCGGTGAGTTTGTAAAAAGGGCGGAGTGCAGAGATAGTCGTTTGACTTGCGGATGCGCTTGGGATTTGTTTCCAAAAATGCGATTGTGATGTCGTTGTGAAAGCGGGATAGTGATTGTCGAGTCGTGTGTCGGCGGATTCATGGCTTATCAGGTTCACGAATACGTCGGTGACTTAGAGTACGGGGGGGCACCTGCTGAAAATTGCGGATTTTGCGGAAGCTGTTTTTTCTTTTGGAACGGGAGTAAATTTGAAACGTTGCGCGGTTTGATGTTTTTGTGTAGAATTTTAAGAAAGCGGTACGGAGAGAATTGAAAGAATCTGAATGCAGTCTTTAAGTTACACGTTGGAAGACCTTGTTCGGCTGGTGCGACCCGATAAAATACAAGGGCGTTCCGACCAAAAGGTGTTCACTGGAATTGCAAGCCTGGAGAAGGCGCAAAAGGGAGACATTTCTTTTCTCGGAAATTTAAAGTACAAGTCGCAGGTTTTTCAATCGAACGCCTCGTTGATTTTGCTTCCGACGACCTTTGTCGGAACGCCGCACGATGGGCAGGTTTTTTTGTTGCTCGAAAATCCGTCGAAGGGGTTGGATGCGATTTGCCGCGATATTGAGCAGAAAACGAAGCCTTGTTTTAAACCCGGTATTCATCCGACGGCAGTCATCGATCCGACGGCAAGCATTTCGCCGAAAGCCTTTATCGGACCTTTGTGCGTCATCGGCGCGCACGCCGTGATGGAGGAAGAAGTTGCTTTGACCGCGCACATTTACGTCGGCGAGCATGTAACTGTCCAATCGCAAACCGTTGTCCGTCCGAATGTTTCGCTGTTGGAAGGCACGCATATCGGGCGTCGTTGTTACCTCGATGCGGGTGTGGTGATCGGTTCCGAAGGCTATGGGTACGAAACGGAGAACGGGAAGCATTATCGTTCGCCGCAACTCGGGCGCGTGGTGTTAGAAGACGAAGTGGATCTCGGGGCCAACACGACGATTGACCGCGCGCGCTTTGAAGAAACCCGTATCGGTGAGGGGACGAAGATCGATAATTTGGTGCAAATCGGGCATAACGTTATCATCGGGAAGCGTTGCTTCATCGTGGCGTTTGTCGGGATTGCCGGCAGTACGCACATCGGTGATGACACCATCCTTGCCGGGCAAGCAGGGATCGCGGGGCACTTGCGCATCGGCAATCACGTTGTCGTCGGAGCGCAATCGGGCGTCTCGCAGGATTTGGAAGATCATGCCTTTGTGCGCGGAACGGTGGCGGTTCCGTTCATGTTGGCGCACCGTATCGATCGCCTAAAGTGCAAACTTCCCGAACTGTTTAAGCGCGTGGATCGCCTGGAAAAAGTTTTTTCTTATCTGAGCGCGGATGTAAGGAAGAGTTAAGTGCTTCGGGTTTTCGGGTTTCGTATTTAACAGTCGGTGTGTTAACGGCGGTTTCGTGAGGAGAGATATGGAAACCGTGTGAAAGATGTGGTTTTGTATATCCGTATTGTTGCGATGGGTATTAAATTTTCGTTTTTTTAAGATTTTTCACAACATCATCAAAGCATAGACTACCACTGTTTGTACCTTCGATTGCATAGGGCAGCTGTGTGGGTTGAGACAGTTTTTTAAGGGATAGCGAGCCGCAAAAAGGGTTCCTTTGTTCACACCTTATTCACACTTATAACCAAACCACCGCCTCCGTCTTTATAACAAAGCACCGCTACCCTTACGTGAACCGCCTTCGCCTGACAATAATTGTTGCAACCGCTCAATTTATTTACGCATTATTCACATCCTCGGCGGAACAACCCTTTCTTTTTGCTTAACTATAGACTACCTTACCCGGAAACTCCTCTTATATAACATCCTCCTGTCCATCTTGTCCCCATAACCCTCGATCCCATCCCCTCCTCTTCCTCAATCCTCCCAAAAAAATCCCAAAACCCTCAAAAAACCTCTTGACACCATTTCTAAAAACCTCATGCCGATTTTATCGGCCGAAAAAAGCGGCGGTGAAAATTTGTGAACTTATGAAAAATCATATTAAAAACTACATAAAAATAATGGGGCTGGTAGCGGTTCCGTTCGGAACCGCGCAGGCGGGGGAGTACAAAATCAAGGTGACGCAGGAGTACAAGTGCGATCCGAACGACCCAAAATCCGAAAAGGACGGTGCCATGTGGTTTTATTTTTCGGTATCGCTGGACGGCGGGAAGCCGCGGAAAAAGGCTATCTGCTGGTATGTGGATAGTGATGTGTACTATCTGAAATATGGTAAACGACATGGTGAAAGTAGTTGCCCTATTCAGACTGTCCCTTATTTGTCGCGTTATATGATAAAAAAAATAAAACTTAGGCTTGAACCAGCACTTTGTGATAAAGAGGAATTGAAATGGAAGGAAAGATATAATGATGTACGCTTTGCTTATGTTAAGTATCCGGGAGTGCGTTTCTTTGTAGTGCGCGATCCCGAGAGAAAATATGGTAATACTGTATATAAGCTTATAATTATAGCGGATGACAGATTCGGAAGATTTTACGTATCATCCGATGTGCCGACAATGGTCAGCGGAACGATGGGAAGCTATTGTTCCGACAATGAAATTGTAGGTAGTCGTCAGGAAGAGCCCTTCTGTGTGCAAACGGTAGACGGAAAGTTTTTCGCGTATTGTAAAAATCCGGCAAGTCCGGCATTAGATACAACTATTGACAAGAGAGATTTCAGATTTTTTAGCGGGGACTGGGTATTGGTAGCAGAGTACAACATGGCGACGAAAAGGGCCTCTATTTGCGAACTAGCGTATCATAAAACAGTTACATTGGTATATATCATCATTGCGGGAAGCTTGGTGGTTTGTGAAATATGGATATATCAAAAAACAAGATTTAAAATTTGCATTTGCAGGTAGACGGAACAAACACAAGAAAGAAGAACCCAAAAAGGAGGAAATAAAGAAAGAGGAAATAAAGAAAAACGAAGAAGATCCGTTTGGAGAAAATTAAAACCCGTACATCGGGAATATGGTACTGCTTGTAAGATCAGTGCCGTGCGTTTTTTTGGCATTTCCCGAGTAAACCACACACAATTTCGTCGTTTTGACCGTTCTATATTCTTGACAACGCTCGCATAACGTCAGAAAACCGTGTTGTTTTGAATATGATTGCACTGCGGGAAGCCATAAAGAGTAATTTATTTTCGAGAAGCAACGTTCTCGCCAATATCGTTCCGGGGATCATTGTCGGGATTGTGGCGTTGCCGCTGGCGATGGCGTTTGCGATTGCAAGCGGCGTCAGTCCCGAGAAAGGGCTCTATACCGCGATTGTTGCCGGATTTTGTGTGTCCGTTTTCGGCGGGACGCGCGTGCAAATTGCCGGACCGACGGGCGCATTCGTGATTTTGCTCAGCCGCATTGTGCAGGAACACGGCTTCGAAGGTCTTCAACTGGCGACGTTTTTGGCGGGAATTTTTCTGGTTTTGATGGGGTTGTTGAAGCTGGGTTCGATGATTAAATATATTCCCGAGCCCGTCATCGTCGGCTTTACGTCGGGCATTGCGTTGACGATTTTTGTCGGGCAGTGGAAGGACTTTTTCGGGTTGTCGGAAAATTTGGTTGGTGCGAACGTTTGCGAAAAAATTATCAACACCCTGCGTACGCTTCCGACGCCCGACGGTCCCGCGACGATGCTCGCGGTTTTAAGTTTGAGCATCATTCTTTTTGTCAATAAACGCCTTAAACCAATCCCGGGATTTCTGGTTGCGCTCATCGTTGCAACAGTTGTGCAAAGTCTGTTTAAATTCCAAACCGTCGCCACCATCGGGAGCGCCTTCGGCGGTATTCCGCAAACGCTACCGTCGTTTCGTTTCCCGACCTGCTCATGGAATTTGGTAACGGAATTGATCGGTCCGGCGTTTACGATTGCGTTGCTCGGAGCGATTGAATCGTTGCTGTCCGCCGCCGTTGCCGACAGCATGACGGGAACGCATCACCGTTCCAACCAAGAGCTGATAGGGCAGGGGATTGCCAATGTTTTTGCGCCGATGTTCGGCGGTTTTGCCGCAACGGGTGCCATTGCGCGCACCGCCACCAACATTAAGAGCGGCGGAAATTGTCCGCTGGCGGGCATTATTCATTGCATCACGCTTGTGCTTTTTATTTTACTGCTGGCACCGTTGGCATCCGCCATTCCCATTGCTGCCTTGTCGGCGGTTCTGTTCGTTGTCAGTTATAACATGTGTGATGCC
>JAFVCI010000067.1 GCA_017479315.1 Opitutales bacterium
ATTGGACTACAAAGCGGGAGGATTGTCAAGAGGAAGTTTGAAGGGAAGTTTGAGAGGTTTGACGGAGAGGAGAGGGAGAATGTTCAGTGGAAGGGGAAATTTTGCCCATGTATAACACTCATCGTCTGATTTTAAGCTTTCGTCGGTCAAAAATCATATTTACATTAAAACTATGTTCGAGGCACTGACGGATCGTTTTTCGAAGATTTTTTCGGTTTTGTCGAAGAAGAAAAACCTGACGGAAACTAACATCGGTGAGGCACTCGGGGATATTCGGCGTGCCTTGCTGGCGTCGGACGTGGCGTTTGAGGTTGTCGAGACGTTCATCGATGACATTAAGCGCGAATGCGTCGGACAAGCCGTCTTCAAAAACGTCCAGCCGGGTCAGCAGGTCGTCAAAATCGTTCATGACCGTCTGGTCGATATTTTGGGCGACGAACGGAGCGCTTTAAACACGCAACGACCGTTAAACATCTTATTGGTCGGGTTGCAGGGTTCGGGAAAAACGACCACCGCGGCGAAATTGGCATTGTATTTAAAGAAAAAAAACGAGCGTCCCGTGCTGGTTGCCTGCGACATTCACCGACCGGCGGCGATTGAACAATTGGAGATTTTAGGGAAAACGATCGATGTTCCCGTGTTAAATTACGGTTCAATCCCCGTGGCGGAGATTGCCGAAAAAGCGCTTGTTGATGCCAAAAAATTGCAGGCGTCGGTCGTGATTTTCGACACCGCCGGGCGTTTGCAGATCGATGAAGTGCTGATGGACGAAGTCCGTCGGTTAAAGGAAATCGTCCGTCCGCAGGAAGTGCTGTTGGTCGTCGACAGCGCGCTGGGGCAGGAGGGCGTTCGGGTGTCGAAAGCGTTCCATCATGCGTTGGGACTGACGGGTGCGGTACTGACAAAACTGGACGGTGATGCCAAGGGCGGTGCGGCGTTGTCGATGAAGCGCGTCGTGAATGTACCGATTAAATTTTCCGGTATCGGTGAAAAAAGCGAGGATTTCGAAGTTTTCCATCCCGAGCGTATGGCAAGCCGTATCCTCGGCATGGGCGATATTGTGTCGTTCGTCGAAAAAGCGCAGGCGGCGTTTGAGGTCGGTACGGAGGGCGGTCTGGCGGAAAAACTGATCAAAGGGGATTTTAATTTTGAGGATTTCCTCGTGCAGCTGCGCAAAACACAACAGTTGAACCCGAACCGACTGGCGCGTTTGTTGCCGAATACATCGATGTTTCAAATGAAAGACGACATGGCGGAAACCGTCAAACGTCACGAAGCCCTGGTGTTGTCGATGACGCGACAGGAGCGGCAACAGCCGAATCTGGTTCTTTCTCCGCACAGACGGGCGCGCATCGTGAAGGGAGCCGGTTCGACGATTGTCGAGTTCAATAAGCTCCTTAAGCAGTTTCAACAGCTGAAGAAAACGGCGCGACGTTTGAACAAAATGGATATGTCGCAGGCGAAGGACTTCATGAAGGCGCTGTGCGGCGACACGTCGTTTCTGAATAAGGATTTACTAAAAAATAAAGATTTGTTTCAATGATTTTGTTTTTCGGAAGCGGGTTCCCGCCGCAAATCAGCACAAAAATCGCCACGCTCGGGCGCATCGGCTATTGGGGAAAAATGCCGGGAACCAACGGCAGTTTTGTCGGTCTCGTCTGGTACACGCTACTGTTTCATGATCTGTCGCCGTTCTTTTATCTTTTGCTCTGTTTTCTGACTGTCCAAACGGCGATCGGCATTTGTACCCAAGCCGAACGGGTGTTGGACGAAAAAGATCCGTCGTGCGTGATTGTCGACGAAATGGTCGCGATGCCGATTTGCTTTCTCGGATTACAGCCGTACATGCACCGTTATCCCGTTTGGTGGTTTATGTTGATCGGCTTTTTGTTGTTTCGCCTGTTCGATATTTTAAAACCGTTCGGTATTAAAAAGCTGCAGGAGCTCCCGGGCGGGCAGGGCGTCGTCATAGACGATGTTGCCGCCGCCGCCGCAACCTGCCTGTGTTTGCATGTGCTCGCGCAGGTGTTTTTGCGGTAAAAGCTTACAGGCAACGACGTTCGGCGCAGTCGGGATTTCTGGGAATTTGTGTGCGAAAGAACGGGTTTATTCCCACTGCCGGCGGTGTTGTTTTTATCGGTGAGCGGGGTTGGGTGCGAGTTTTCGCACTGGCGCATCAACCGATTGCCGTCGGGAACAATTTAGAAGCCCTTCGTGGGACAGAAGCGGATTTCACCTTGTTTTTTTTGAAGACGGATCGCCTTTGTAACGGGAAAATTTAATTGTACATGCTTCGCGTACTTGGCATACGGTGAATTCCTGCGTCAGGGAATTCTGCCCAACAGTACCATGCCTTCACTGCAAATGTACTCCATTGTCCTTCGCAGTCTCTTCAACGACCGCAGGAGGCTTAAAGATAACGATGATTTATTTCGATTGTTTATCTTTGCGCGATCGGTCGGCGTATTTTTATGAAAAATTTTCAACTTAAAATAAAATCTTGAAAAGATTAAATATACATGTCGCACTGAACACATGAGGAACTCACGGATGAGGCATGGTACGGAAAGGAATTTGGTTCCAAATCGCAAAAGTGGCGGTTTTACGATCATCGGAATGATGTTGAGTTTGACGGTGACGGCGATCGTCGGCAGTGCTTTGTTGGCTTTTTTTAATCGGTTTCGTGTGTGCAACGGGGAAAGCGAGGTTAAAGATCAGGCACGGCGCGTGGCAGAGGGGCTCACGAATTACAAAAATTATTACGGCATTTGGCCGTATTTTGGGGATGCGAACGGGGAGCCGAAGAAGGGTAAGTACGGAGCGGTTGATTACGTCTTCCCCGTTGATAACTGGATTGAGGTTACGCGTTATGCGCACGAATTGCCGGCAGTTTTGTCGGGTGAAAATCGTTACGGGTGCAATCCGCTTAAAAAGCGCTTCGGGGAGTTTTCCGAAAATGAGAAAAAAGGAGAAGAAATTCACCGTTTTTGGATTTACCTGCGCAGTAAGAGGTCTGAGAGTACCGAAGAGTTTAACAGACCGTATCGGTTGTGGGGACAGGTAGTTGTAAAGGTGGTTGGAAAAAATGAGTATAACAACGACATTACGCAAGAGATACCGAATGTGCCTGTCGATGAGATTTGGGGCGATGAAGTGCTGTTTTACATACCGAAAAAAGATGAAAAATTGCATTGGCAGCCGATGGCGCAAGGTAGAGAGGGTTGGGAAGACGGCGGCAGAAAGCGAAGGTCGCAAAATACCGAGCAACAGGATTGTTTTTTGGGTGTGAACGAGACGCGAGGTGACGATGACGGGGGTGGAGACGGCGGCAAACAAACCGGCAGAGGACAACAGTGCTCCTGAAAAGATTTTGTTCTCGGGAAAAAGGGGAAACACGAGGGTGAACGTCAAAAGTAGCGCGGTTTGAATTGGAAGCCGTTCAAAAGTGGATGTGCTGTTCCCCTTTATCGGTTTCTAAGTTCAATGTTTTTTGTCTTTTGTCTCGGTAACCGAGTGCGGATGGAACGTTAACCGATAAAAGTCGGTGCCTTTTTTGAACGCAGGCGGTCAACGGTTGCGATTGAACCTTGAAAAAAAAGTTCGCGGCAGGTAGGCTTTCTTCAGAGGGTGAAGCGGGCGGAAATCGCTCACCTTTTACCTCCGTGAGTTTAAAAATTGATATTCTCGGCAGCAGTAGTAAGGGCAACTGCGGATTGTTGACCGTTGACGGTTCTCATTACCTGATCGATGTCGGTTTTTCGGGAAAACAGTTGAAAGAGCGATTGGCGCGGTACGGTTTGACGTTATCAGATATTGAGGGCGTTTTTCTGACGCACGAACATCAGGATCACGCGGCTGGTTTAAAGGCGTTATCGAAGCTTTCGGAGATCCGTTTTTTTGCTAACCCAAAAACCGCCCAAGCCATCAAAGAACGTTATGAAATTACGTCTCGACCGTTTAGCGATCCGTGGAATACCTTCGAAACGGGCGATACGTTAACATTCGGAGACTTTACGGTGCAAAGCTTTTCGATCCCGCACGACGCGGCAGATCCCGTCGGCTTTCTGTTCCGTTCCGAAGAAGCTTGTCTGGCGTGGGCAACGGACATCGGGCGATTAACGCCGAAGATTACCGAGTATCTGTCCCAAGCCGATGCGTTGGTGCTGGAAGCCAATCACGATGAGGAATTGCTGTGGAAGCATCCGCATCGACCGCAGTATTTGAAGGAGCGCGTTGCCGGCGAAACGGGACATTTGTCGAACGGCGATGTGTATAAATTTTTGCAAAACGCGCCTCCGACATTGAAATTTGTGTATTTGGTGCACATCAGTCGCGAGTGCAATTCGATGGAATTATTGAGGAAAATGCTGGAACCGTTGGCGGTTGAAAGGGGTTTTGAATTGCATATTGTCGACCCGAATGATTGAAAAGGAGGAGGGAACAGGCAGATTTCATTCGAAATGGTTACGGAGAGGGGAATGAAGTGCACGCAAACATTCTG
>JAFVCI010000068.1 GCA_017479315.1 Opitutales bacterium
GAAGATTTTGGAGATAAAGACCACATTGCAAACGAAGGAAGAGGCGAAGCCGTTGTTGTCGCCAAAAGAAATTTTCGAAAGCCGCGACTGCATCGATCAAATTTACGTAGACAGCAAAATTAAGGACTACATCGTGGATTTAATCTACGCTACGCGCACACCGGAACGTTATCATTTGCCGATAAAGAGCATGTTGCGGTTCGGCGCATCACCGCGTGCCACGATTGCGCTGACGATCGGCGCAAAAGTGTGGGCGTTCCTCAACCGCCGCGGGTATGTCATTCCGCAGGACGTGAAGGCGATGGCATTGCCGATTTTGACGCACCGCATCGGGTTATCGTACGAAGCGGAGGCGGAGGAAACGACCGCCGAACAAATTATCGAAAAAATCCTTGAAACGGTTCCGGTTCCCTGATGCTCGACGAAGCAAAAGTTCGCGCGGTTCTGCAAAAGGTACGCGCTATTGAAGTTCGCACCCGCAAGGTGATGAACGAGGGCATTTCCGGCTCCTGGCGCAGTCATTTCAAGGGGCGTGGCATGAATTTCGAAGAGCTGCGCGACTACACGCCGGGCGACGAAATTAGAACCATCGACTGGAATTCCACCGCCAAGCTTAACCGCCCTGTTATCAAGGTGTTTCGTGAAGATCGGGAGCTGATTTTTATTCTGGTGCTGGATGTCAGTGCTTCCGACGAATGCGGTTCCGTCGGGCAGTCAAAGCGCGAATTTGCGTCCGAAATCGCCAGCGTTTTGGCACTTTCGGCGCTGAAAAATAACGATAAAGTCGGTCTGTTTTTGTTTTCGGATCAAATCGAGAAGTTCATTCAGCCGCAAAAGGGACAGGCGCAGCTGTTGGCGGTCGTTCGCGAAGCCTTGTTTTTTAAACCGCAACATACACAAACCGATCTTGTCGGCTGTTTAAAATCCCTGCAGCAGATGGTGAAAAAGAAGGCAATCATCTGCTTTTTATCGGATTTTCTGCCGACGCGAACAGTTGACGCGAACGAACTGCTCAAAACGCTTGGGCATCTTTATCACCGCCACGATGTCATGTGCATCCGCATTGCCGATCCGCGCGAGAAAGAGTTGCCGAACGTGGGTTTTGTCGCCCTGACCGATGCCGAAACCGGCGAAACCGCCTATGTGGATACACATGCGGCTTCCGTTCGTAAAGCCTATACCGACGAACGCAACCGCTACTGGGAAAATTTTCAAAACGCCTGCAAACATCACGGCGTTGGGGTCTTAACCCTGACCAACGGACAGCCGTACATGCAACAGTTGCGGACGTTCTTTGTACAGCGCCGCTAGAGGAACAAAGAAATGGAAATGCACAAGGACACCTTTCGACAGCCGAGTTTTTCAACGGTTGCGGTTGCCGTTTGTGCGTCTCGAAGTCATGCACGTTTGTATCCGTTTTATACGGACGTCGGCGATGGGAAGGAGGCGGAGTTATAATGAAAAAACAGGGGAGATGCTCTGATTTTTCACACCGCCGTTCTTGTCTGAAACACGCTTGGTGCGTCCTTCTCGCGGTTTTGTTGCCGACAGCGGGCAATGCCCTGCATGCCGAAGAGGGTTCGAGATTACCCGAAAACACTCACTCTGCCCCTAACGGCTCCGCTTTGCCCGCAAACACCGTTGCAAGTTCGGCAAATACGTCTGTTCCTGCCTCGGCAAACGGCTCGGGTTCGTCCTTAACGGGCATCACGGTACAGGACGCCGAGGCGAATTCTCCAAGTGCTGTCGGTACGCAAGCCGTTGCTTCCAACACGACGTCCTCTGTCGGAACTTCCGCTTCAAATACGGCAAGTCCGTTTCAAGCATCCGTCCTTCCGACAAAAACTGCTCCGACAGGTACTTCCAATCGTGTTCCCTCATCGACTTCTGCGACGGTTCCAAGCACAACGGGAACATCGGGCGCGACGGCTTCGGGCGTAACGACCGTGCCCGCAACGAATTCGGGTGTGAAAACCGCGACGGGCGTAACGGCTTCGACGGCAACAGGTGCGACGGTTTCGGCAAACCCCGCAACGGGAACAACAACTTCCGCGACAGGCTCGGCTTCGACGGATCCGAGCACCGTAAATTCCTCTCAAACATCATCCGCACCGGTGAACATCGCTCTTGGCTTGGCGACGGGTTCGGACGCAAGCAGTGCATCTCCGACACCCGAAGAGGAAGAACCGCAGGATCTCGGTGACATTCTCGATCTGCGTCCGCCGGCGAAGTTAAAAATTTCTCTGTTGCCGTGGGTAATTGCGCTTTTGATCGTTTTATCGGCAATCGGGCTGTGGTTTTTGCTGAAACGGAAGCGGCGCGGAAAGGCAAAAAAAGAAAAACCGACGAAGCCCATCGATCCGTACGAGGAAGTTTTGCAGGCGTTAAAAGAGGCTTCGAAAAAGCTGGATGTTACCAATCCGAAACCCTTTGCGTTCTTCCTGACCGATGCGGTGCGTCTGTATTTATCCCGCATTTTTCGGCTTCCCGCGCCCGAAAGCACCACGCAGGAACTGTTGCAGCAACTGCCGTGGTGCGTGGAACTAACGGACGATTTGAGAACGAACATCACGCAGTTTCTTCAACGGTGCGACCTGGTGAAATTCACGACCATGCCGTTTGACGAACCTTTCTTACTTCAACTTTACCAACAGGCGGAAGCAATTGTCGCCGCTTCTCATGAGCTGACAAAGCCCAAACCCGCGCCCGTCGCATCCGCCGCACCGAATGTTGCGTCGTCGTCCAAACCTGAAAAAACGTCAAAAAAATGAACATTTATTTCAAATTTTGCGGGTTGAGAACGACGAAAACACTTTTGGGCGCGGGAAGGGCGGTGCTTTTTTTTAAAGCGCTTCGCCGATTTTTTGACGCAGAGAAACCGATCGAACGCTTCGCAACAAACCCGCAATCACACTTTAACCCCTCAACCGCGCTCTGCGCCGCTTCGCAATGACCAACGTCAGTTTTTCGTTCCATTACCCGTGGGTGTTGCTCGGTCTGTTGCTGTTGCCGTTGTGGTACATGACGGCGTTTCGCGTATGGCGCGCCAAACGTTTCATCACGCATTCGTCCGTACAGCCGTTTCAAAAACTGAAAGCTCAACCGCAACGTCTTCCGTTGCTGTTGCGGACGCTGGCGTTGGCAAGCATCATTACGGCTTTGGCGCGCCCGCAGAGCGTTTATGAGGTCATTAACAATAATACAAACGGTGTTGACATGATGCTGGCGTTGGATTTGTCATCGTCCATGCTCATTCCGGATTTTACGGACGCCATGCGACGGCGTACCACGCGTATCGAAGCCGCCAAGAACGTATTAAAGGACTTTATTGAACAACGCGACAGCGACCGCATCGGTCTGGTTTCGTTTGCGCGTTACCCCTATCTCGTCAGCCCGCTGACCCTCAACCACGAATGGCTGCTGCAGAATTTGAAGCGTCTCAACGCCGGCTCCATCGAAGACGGCACCGCCATCGGAAGCGCGGTCACCATGTGTCTGAACCGACTGAAGGAATTGACCGCCAAAACGCGCCTTATTATTCTTTTGACGGACGGCGTCAACAACTTCGGAGACGTCACGCCGACGCTGGCGGCAACGATTGCCAAAAGTTTTCAGACGAAAATTTACGCCATCATGATCGGCAACGACCAGGTATTCCCGACGGACGAACAAACGCTGGCGTCGATGGCGGAAACCACGGGCGGGCGTTTCTACCGCGCGTACGACATGAAAAGCCTGCAGGGCGTTTATAAGGAAATCGACCAGTTGGAAAAAACGGAAGTCGAGACCGAGAGCACCAAAACCTACGGCGAGCTGTTTCTCTACTGTCTCTACGCCGCCGCCGCACTGCTGTTCCTTGAGTTTTACCTCAAAACCCGCCGTTATCGGATTGTCGCATGACCCTTATGAAACCGATCTTTACATTGCTTGTACTCCGTTTCGGGAGATTTGCAGTTTTCGGGTACCGACGTCAACGGCGGATGTTGCGCGGGAACGGTTCGTCTCCCGAGACAATGCGGACAAAAAGCGGTGTACATTTCACAGTGAACTCCGTCGCGCGGAACGGTTCTTTCCAAAACGGCTTCAAGTCCTTCGCCGAAACGTTCTTCGGAAGGCATTGCCGTTCCGCAGGCATTCCAAAACAGCTTGTCGGTATCTCTGTCGGTGAAAAAGCAAATCCGCAAATGTCTTCTGATTTTTCGCTTTTTATACAAAGCACGACGGCGGCATTCCCCTCCACCGGGTTCCCCGCCCGCCTTTTCCCATCGCCGCTTTCGGCATTGTTTGGAAACTTTTATCCCGTTTGGAGGAGCGCATGACCTTTGTTAATCTCAGTTTCGGGCTCGTCCTCCTCGTCACCTGCCTGGAGAGCCTTTTCACGCTTTGGCGGAGCAGTCGCAAACGAAAAAAGCTCGTGGCGCAATGGGGCAGCGTCGTTCCGTACGAACCGACCCGCATCCAAAAATGGCGTGCGCGGTTGCGAACCGTCTGTCTGTGCGTCGCCGCCGTTTGTTTCTGCATTGCCGCCGCTCGCCCGCAGTGGGGCTTCAAAATGGAACGCCGTCAACACGTCGGCGTGAACATTCTGTTCGCGATTGATACCTCCAAGAGTATGTTGGCAACCGATGTGCGTCCGAATCGCCTTGAGTTGGCAAAAATGAGCATTCTGGAACTGTTGAAATCCATTCGCGGCGCACACGTCGGACTGATTGCCTTCGCCGGCACCGCCTTTTTGCAGTGTCCGTCCACCAACGACATCGGTGCGTTCAAAGCCGCCCTGAGCGTTCTGGACGTGAACACCATCAAGCGCGGCGGAACGAACTTATCCGCCGCAATGGGTATGTCCCTGGAGTTGTTTGACGATCAGGCGAACCACAAGCAGATTATTCTGTTAACGGACGGCGAAAATCTGGCGGGTGATGTTTTAAAAACCGCCAAGAAACTGGCATCGCGCGGTATCGTGGTGCATACGGTCGGCATC